>JAJFFL010000100.1 GCA_021776705.1 Alphaproteobacteria bacterium | reverse complement strand
CCGGCGCCGGCTTCGGCGAGTCGACCACCGACCTGGCTTGGGACGGTCACCTGTCAATCTGGGAGCTCGGCGAGCCGCTTGCGGAGAGCCCGCGCTACGCGCTCGAGGCCGCCTACGCGACCGCCGACGTCGACGTCGGTCGCGTGGCGGCCGAACGGACGCGTTTCGGCACCTTTCGCGACGCCGCCGACGTGCACCGCGCCCGCGTCGATCGTTTCCGCCGCGTGACGTTTGAATTGGCGCCGCCGCGCAAGGAAAAGGTTCCGCTGCGCCGCGAGATCGCGCGGTTTCCGTACGTGCCCGACGAGCCCGCCAAGCTCGACGACCATTGCTTCGAGGCCTATTCGATCCAGGTCCATGGACTGATCAAGCGGCTGCAGGCGGCCGGCGCGGCCAAGGCGGTCCTCGGCGTCTCCGGCGGCTTGGATTCGTGCCAGGCGTTGCTGGTGGCCGCGCGTGCGTTCGACCGGTTGAAGCGGCCGCGCTCGGACATTCTCGCGGTCCAGATGCCGGGCTTCGCCACCAGCGACGAATCCCACGCCAAAGCCGCCCGGCTGATCGAGGCGCTCGGCGTCACCCGGCGCACGATCGACATTCAACCGGCGGCGACGCGCATGCTGGCCGACCTTGGTCATCCCGCGGCGAGCGGCGAAGCGGTCTACGACGTCACCTACGAAAACGTTCAGGCGGGCCTGCGGACGGATTATCTTTTCCGCCTCGCCAACGCCGAGGGCGGCCTCGTCGTCGGCACCGGCGATCTGTCCGAATTGGCGCTCGGCTGGTGCACCTACGGCGTCGGCGATCAGATGTCGCATTACAACGTCAACGCGTGGGTGGCGAAGACCCTGATCCAGCATCTGATCCGCTGGTGCGCCCACACCGACCGCTTCGGCGCCGACGCGGCGGCGGTGTTGCGCGACATTCTGGCGGGCGACATTTCACCGGAACTCATTCCGGCCGGCGCGGAGGGCGCGCAGCGCACCGAGGACGTGATCGGGCCGTATCCGCTGCAAGACTTCAATCTCTATCACGCCGTGCGCTTCGGCTTCCGGCCGTCGAAAATCGCGTTCCTCGCCGAAGCGGCGTGGGGCGACGCGGCGCGCGGCTCATGGCCGCCGCATGTCGCCGACGCCGACAAGCGCGCCTACGGACGGGCCGAGATCAAGTCGTGGCTGGAGGTGTTCGTCCGGCGGTTCTTCGCGACCAGCCAGTTCAAGCGCTCGGCGCTGCCGAACGGGCCGAAGGTGTCGAACGGCGGCGCGCTCAGCCCGCGCGGCGACTGGCGGGCGCCGTCGGACGCCAGCGCCGAGGCGTGGCTCTCCGAACTCGCCGCCAACGTGCCTGACTAGGTTTCGCCGACGAGCGCGCGGGCCTGTTCGGCGACCTGGGCCGCCGTGATCCCGAAGTGCGGATAGAGGTCGGCGGCGGGCGCGCTGGCGCCGAAACCGGTCATGCCGATGAAAGCGTCGCCGGGGCGCAAGACCCCGTGCCAACCTTGCGCGACGGCGGCCTCCACCACCACCCGCGGCGCCGCGCCGAGGACCGCATCCTGCTCCGCCTGCGGACGCGCCAAGAACAGATCCAAGCACGGCGCGGAGACGACCCGGGCGCGGACGCCGTGGTCTTTCAAGGTCGCGCGGGCCTCGACGGCGAGCGCCAGTTCGGTGCCCGTGCCGATCAAGGTCACCTGCGCGTCGCCGCCCTCGGCGGCAAGCAGTTCGTAGGCCCCGCCGGCGCTCAGATTCTGCTTGGCGTCGCCGCGCAGCGGCGGCGTCTTCTGGCGTGACAGGGCGATGACGCTCGGCCCGTCGGTGCGCGCCAGCGCCAAGGCCCAACTCTCGGCCGTCTCGACCATGTCGGCGGGGCGAAACACCGTCAGGTTGGGGATCGCGCGCAAGCTGGCGAGATGCTCGACCGGCTGGTGCGTCGGCCCATCCTCGCCGAGGCCGATGGAGTCGTGGGTCATCACGTGGACGACGCGGATTCCCATCAAGGCGGCGAGCCGGATCGCCGGGCGGGAGTAATCGGAAAACACCAGGAACGTGCCGCCGAAGGGAATGATCCCGCCGTGCAGCGCCATGCCGTTCATGGCTGACGCCATGCCGTGTTCGCGCACGCCGTAGTGCAGGTAGCCGCCCGAGAAATCGTCCGCCGTGATCACCTCGGTCGACTTGGCCTGGGTGTTGTTGGATCCGGTGAGGTCGGCCGAGCCGCCGAGCAATTCGGGCGCGACCGGCGCGACGGCGTCCAGCACCTTGCCGGACGCGGCCCGGGTGGCGAGCGCCGGCTTGTCCGCCGCGGCCGCCGCCGCGACGTCGGCGAGGGCCTGGCGCAGGGCGGCGGAGGGCGCGGCGACGTGGGCCTGGGCGAACGCGTCCTTGTGCGCCGAGGCCGCAAGACGTTGTTCCCACGCGGCGCGCACGCCGCGGCCGCGGCGGCCGAACTCCCGCCAGGCGCCGCGCACGTCGTCGGGAATCTCGAACGGCGGGTGCGGCCAATCGAGGGCCTTGCGGGCTTCCGCGATTTCGCCGCCGCCGAGCGGTGCGCCGTGGGCGCCAGCGGTGCCGGCCTTGGTCGGCGCGCCGTAGCCGATCGTGGACTTCACCGCGATCATCACGGGCTTGTCGCTTGCTTGCGCTTTCTTCAGAGCGGCGCGCACCGAGGCGGCGTCGTGGCCGTCGGCGGCGAACGTGGCCCAGCCGGAAGCTTCGAACCGCGCCCGTTGGTCGGTGGAATCGGAGAGCGAGACCGGCCCGTCGATCGAGATTCCGTTGTCGTCCCACAGCACGATGAGCTTGTTGAGGCGCAAGTGCCCGGCGAGCGCGATCGCTTCTTGGCTGACGCCTTCCATGAGGCAACCGTCGCCGGCGACGACGTAGGTGCGGTGGTCGACAAGATCGCCGCCGAACCGCGCGGCGAGCTTGCGCTCTGCGATCGCCATGCCGACGGCGTTGGCGAGTCCTTGGCCGAGCGGGCCGGTGGTGGTTTCGATCCCGGGGGCGTGGCCGTATTCGGGATGTCCGGCGGTGATCGAGCCGAGCTGACGGAAGTTCTTGAGTTGCTCCAGCGTCATCTCGGGATAGCCCGTGAGATGCAGGATCGAATACAGCAGCATCGAGCCATGACCGGCGGAGAGCACGAAGCGGTCGCGGTCGGGCCAGTCAGGCGCGTCCGGGTCGAACGTGAGAAATTCGCCGAACAGCACCGTCGCCGCGTCCGCCATGCCCATCGGCATCCCGGGGTGGCCGGACTGCGCCGCCTCGACCGCGTCCATCGACAAAGCGCGGATCGCGTTCGCCAGGTCCTTGAGTCCCACCATCGTCGTCGTCATGCCCTCGCACTCCCGGAATCGCCTGTCTGAACGGCCGCACGCGCTCGGATCATGTGGACGACTCGGTGCGCTTTTCCATGCGCGGCTGGGGATTGTCCACCGAAACCGCGACGAATCCTGCGAATTGCGGCATAGCTGTTCCACCGCAGCCGGGCCGCGACGGATGAGTCCATGAAACTGTTCCTCGACACCGCCGACATCGCCGAAATCCGCACTTGGGCCGAGACCGGCCTCGTCGACGGGGTGACCACCAACCCGTCGCTGGTCGCCAAATCCGGACGCCCGTTCTTCGAGGCCCTGAAGGAGATCTGCGACACGGTCGCCGGCCCGATCAGCGCCGAGGTGGTGGCGCTCGACGCCGCGACGATGGTCGTCGAAGGCCGCAAACTTTCCGACGTCGCCGACAACGTGGTGGTGAAGCTGCCCTTAACCGTCGAGGGGCTGAAAGCCTGCCGCGCGCTCGCCGACGACTCGATCGCCTGCAACGTCACCTTGTGCTTTTCCGCCGCTCAGGCGCTGCTCGCGGCCAAGGCCGGCGCGGCCTACATCTCGCCGTTCATCGGCCGTCTCGACGACGCCGGCCACGACGGCGCCGCGCTTCTCGGCGAAATCCGGGAAATCTACGACATCTACGGATTTTCGACCGAGATCCTGGCCGCCTCGATCCGCTCGCCGCTGCACGTCCGCGACGCGGCGCTCGCCGGCGCCGACTGCGCGACGCTGCCGGCGAAGGTTTTCGGCCAGCTTTATCAGCACCCGCTGACCGACAAGGGCCTCGCGGCGTTCCTGGCGGACTGGAAGACAACCGGCCAGACGATCGTTTGAGCTATTCGACGGTTACCGATTTGGCGAGATTGCGCGGCTGATCCACGTCCGTGCCCTTGAGCACGGCGGTGTGGTAGGCGAGCAGCTGCACCGGCACCGAGGCGACGATCGGCTTGGCCAGAAGCGAGCGGCCGCAGTCCAGCGCGAACACTTTCGCCGGCACGTTTTCGGCCGCGGCGGCGCCCTCGGGATCGGTGATCAGCAGGACCTTGCCGTCGCGCGCCGCGACTTCGCTGACGCTCGACAGGGTCTTGTCGAACAGCTCGTCGTGCGGGGCCACGACGACGATCGGTGTGTGTTCGTCAACCAGGGCGATGGGGCCGTGTTTGAGCTCGCCGGCGGCGTAGCCCTCGGCGTGGATGTAGCTGATCTCTTTCAGCTTCAGCGCGCCTTCCATGGCCAGGGGATAGAACACGCCGCGGCCGAGATAGAGCACGTCGCGCGCTTTCGAGAGGGCGTGGGCGATCTCGCGAATGTCGTCTTCGCGCTTGGCGGCTTCTGCGATCAGACGCGGCACTTCGACCAAGCTCCGCACCAGACCGTGCTCTTCGTCCGCCGAGAGAACGCCG
>JAJFFL010000099.1 GCA_021776705.1 Alphaproteobacteria bacterium | reverse complement strand
TGTGGTGTAGTTTATTGTTAGCGCCCGCATCCCCCAAAACGACGGCTGACGCCGGCCCGGGTTTCGGCTTTTCCTCCGTGGGGGAGAGGCGCATGGTCGCCTCTCGCCGACGAGGAGACCGCCGATGTTCGATCACATTTCGCTTGGAACCAACGACCTGGCGCGCGCCAAGTCGTTTTACGACGCGGCGCTCGCGCCTCTGAAACTGTCACAGGTGTACGAGGTGACTTTGCCCGACGTCGGCCTTGTCGCGATCGCCTACGGCCCGTCAATGGACAAGCCTCAGTTCTGGATCCAGCGCGCCGTCGACGGCCAACCGTCGTCGGCCGGCAACGGCGCGCACGTCGCCTTGGCGGCGGCGAACCGCGCCGCGGTCGACGCGTTCTTCGAGGCGGCCGTGGCGGCGGGCGGAACCGACGACGGCGCCGCCGGACCCCGCCCCCACTACCACGAACACTACTACGGCGCGTTCGTGCGCGATCCCGACGGCAACAAGATCGAAGCCTGCCGCCATACGCCGGACTAAGTCAGTCCGCGGCCGCGACGCGGGTCAGCTTTGATTCGTAGAATTGATGAAAGGCGCCCTCCGGCGTCTGCATTTCGCCGACCTCGGACCAGGTCTCCCCGTCGAGCGTGATCGTGTAGCGGATCAACATGCCGCCGGCGTTCATCGTCCAACGCAAGTCGCCGTTGTCGAGCCAGACCATTGGGAAGGTTCCCGCGCGGCCGTTGGCGTAGGCGCGGAACGCGTAGTCGCCGGACGCCTCGTCGAAGGACACGACGCCGAGCGCGTCGTGCTCCAAGGCGCCGTCGTCGCCGCGGCCCTCGCCTTCGATCAGCAACAAGACGCCGTCGGCCTTGAAGCTCACGGATTCGCTTTGGGTGAACGTTTCCGGTTCACCCGGCCCCATGGCGATCCAGCCGGAGCCTTCCCAGGCGCCGACAAGGCCCTCGAGCTTGGCCATTTCAGTTTTTTGGCGGTCGACATCGACCGTCATCTGCGCCTCGGCGGCGGCGGTGAAGCCGAACAACGCAAGGCCGCCCAAGGCCGCGGCGAATATCTGAACAGGTCGCATATTCTTCTCCAAAAAGTACTTTGTGCAACAAACTTATTGGATTGAATTCGAAGAGTCCAGGCCCGACGGCGGCGTACATCAAATCCGTGAAGGGACGCGGGCGTCTTCCGCCGCCCGGCGCCGAAGGCGGAGCGTGTCAGGCGGCGGTCGCCGGCGGCGGCGCCTGACGAAGTCGCTTCAGTGTCCGGCGAACTCGACCAGCGCCGTGACCTGAACGCCCAGCGCGCGCAAGCGTTCGGCGCCGCCGAGGTCCCGCAGATCGACGACGAACGCGCAGCCGACGACGTCGGCGCCGGCGCGGCGCAAGAGCTTGACCGCCGCCTCCGCCGTGCCGCCGGTGGCGACCAGGTCGTCGACGATCAGCACTTTTTCGCCGGGCTGCGCGGCGTCGACGTGAATCTCGATCGTGTCGGTCCCGTATTCGAGTTCATAGTCTTCGGCGAGGGTCGTGAACGGCAGCTTGCCCTTCTTGCGCACCGGCAGAAAACCCACCGACAATTGGTGCGCGACGGCGCCGCCGAGAATGAAACCGCGCGCCTCGATGCCCGCGACTTTATCGATCTTGGCGCCGGCGAGCGGGGCCACGAGCGCGTCGACCGTGCGCCGGAACGCGCCGGCGTCGGCCAGCAGCGTGGTCACGTCGCGGAACATGATCCCCGGCTTCGGGTGGTCCGGAATCGTGCGGATGGCGTCTTTGATGTCCATACGAACGCCTTAGCCGCCCGCGCCGCGCTTGGGTAGCCCCTGAGGCGCGGCGCCGGCGGCGGCGGTCGTCAGTCTGCGGCGAGCGCCGCGTCGATCCAGTCCGCAACGGCGCTGACGCGGGCGTAGTGCTCGATCACGCCGTAGCGTCCCGGCTTGCCGCCGGACGGGCCGGAATCCTGCGAAGAACTGATGCCGGCGACGCAGACGCCGTCGCCGTGTTGCATGTAGGCGGGGCCGCCGCTGTCGCCGGGACCGCTGATTCCTTCGAGTTCGAGCGCGTCGGCCGAGTCCGGCGCGTCGAACACGAACGTCAGCGTCTGCGGCCCCGCGTCGGTGATGACGTTTTGGGCCGCGCGCATGTCGTCGTCGAAGCCGGTCGGGCCGGTTTGGCCGTCGCCGAAGTCGCCGGCGCCGATGAAGGTCACGACCTCGCCGGGATCGTCTCCGGCCCGGCACAACGGGACCACGGCGGCGTCGGCTTGGCGTTCCGAAACGCGGATCAGGGCGACGTCGTACCGCGGCCCGCGCGCCCATTCGGGGTGCACGACGACCTGCGCCACCGTCGGCCCGCCGTTCGGCAGGGCGTCGCCGGCGCGAATCTCGCGGCCGACGTGGGCGGCGGTGATCAACCAGTCGTCGGCGATCCACGTCCCCATGCCGTTCGACGCGCCCTGCGGCGCGATCATCAGCACGATCGGTTGCGGGTACGCCTTGGCGAGGTCGATGTAAGCCTGATCGTCGACGTCGTGGCGGCGAATGATTCCGGCGGCGGGCGCGGCGACGGCGATCGCGACAGCGCTCGCCGTGGTTATTTTCAAGAGTTTCAAGGACTTCTCCATGGGCGTCGCAGGTGGATGGAAGCGTCCCTCGTCCGTGCCGACGGCCGTCTTGCGTGCCGTTCGGACACAATCAGTATTTCAGGCCACGATCTTGATCAATTGAGAAAATGCAGGAATATTTCCTGAAAATTGGACCCTGACCGCATGATTGACGATCTCGACCGCAAACTCCTCGCCGCGCTTCAGGTCGACGGCCGGCAGACGAACGCCGAGCTTTCCGCGCACGTCGGCCTGTCCGTGTCGGCGGTCAACGAGCGCGTGCGCCGGCTGCGCCGCGACGGCGTCATCAAGAGCATCCGCGCGATCGTCGACCCCGAGGCCGTCGGCGTGCCGGTCACCGCCTTCATTCAAGTGCTGGTGCTCGGCGGACCCGAAGACATCGCGTTCGGCGATCTCGTGGCCGACCTCCCGGCGGTCGAGGAGATCCACCGGATCGGCGGCGAATACGGTTTCCTGTTGAAAGTGCGCGCGCGCTCGCTGGCGGACTTGTCGCACCTGATCTCCGGGTCGGTGATGCCGCTGCCGGGGGTGTCGCGGTGCAACACCGTGCTCAGCTTCCGCACCGTCAAGGATGGCCCGAACCTGCCGATTTGAGCTTCAGATGTCCTCGGTCAACGGATTGCGCCACGGCTCTTCGAGCGCCGCCGCGCGCCAGGCGACGAAATCCAGATCCTCCAGCAGCGCGCTCACGTAGGCGTCGGCGTCGGCGGGGAGTTCGACGCCGTAGGAGCGAATCCGCGTCGCCACGGGGGTGAAGAACGCGTCCGCGATCGACCAGTCGTTGAACAGGTAGCCGGCATCGTCCTGACGCACGGCGCGCCACAACTCGACCAGCTTGGCGACGTCGGCCTCGCAGGCGGCGCTGCGCGCCACGGGCCGGTTGTCGCGGCCGAGGTTCATCGGCATTTCCTTGCGCAAGGCCAGGAACCCGGAGTGCATGGTCGCGGTCGCGGCGCGGGCCCGGGCGCGGCGGACCGGGTCGGCCGGCCACAGCGCCGGGGCGCGTTCGGCGGCCCATTCGGCGATCGCCAGCGAATCCCAGATCGCCGCGCCGTCGACCGTCAGCACCGGCACGGTGCGCGCCGGCGACAAGGACGCCAGCTGACCC
Organism: Alphaproteobacteria bacterium; assembly: GCA_021776705.1. Classification (GTDB taxonomy): domain Bacteria; phylum Pseudomonadota; class Alphaproteobacteria; order Caulobacterales; family Maricaulaceae; genus JAJFFL01. The sequence continues at coordinate 6,185 of JAJFFL010000099.1, read as the reverse complement.
GGCATCTCCGGCGTGTCGAGCGGGATCACGTCCTCGGCGAAAACGGCGCCGGACTTTTTCAGCGGCAACCAGGCGCGCAGCGACCACGAGGAGTAGCGCTTGTTGCCGATGTGGAGGGTGAGCGAGGTCATCGGGATCCTTCCTCGGTCAGGGGGCGGAGCGTCATTGATTCAACACCCGCCCGGCGACGGCGTCGAGTTTGGCGAGGCGCGCCGGGTCGCGCGCGTCGGGCGCCGTGATCAGGGCCGTGTCGAGGTTGGTTTCGATGCCTTGCGGGCTCGGCGTGCGCGGGGTTGCGGACAAGGTTTTCGCGAGTTCCCTCACGAGGCCGCGCGCGGTGTCGGCGTTGTTCTGCAGGACGGCGATCACCTGCGCCACGTCGACGGCGTCGTGGCCGGGGCGCCAGCAGTCGAAGTCGGTGACCATGGCGACGGTGGCGTAAGGCAGCTCGGCTTCGCGGGCGAGCTTGGCTTCCGGCATGTTGGTCATGCCGATCACCGCGCAGCCCCAGGCGCGGTGCAGCTCCGACTCGGCTTTCGACGAAAACTGCGGACCCTCCATCGCGAGATAGGTTCCGCCCTCCACCACCGTCGCGCCGGCGGCGCGGCCGGCGGCGGCGGCGAGCTTGGCGAGACGGCCGCACACCGGCTCCGCCATCGACACGTGGGCGACGAGGCCGGGGCCGAAAAAGCTGCTCCGCCGCGCGAACGTCCGGTCGATGAACTGGTCGACGGCGACGAAGGTTCCCGGCGGCAAGTCTTCGGTCAGCGAACCGCACGCCGACAGCGACACGACGTCGGTGCAGCCGGCGCGCTTCAGGACGTCGATGTTGGCGCGGTAGTTGACGTCGGACGGGCTCAACCGGTGGCCGCGGCCGTGGCGCGGCAGGAAGACCAAATCGACGCCGGACAGGCGGCCGCGAAACAGATCGTCCGACGGCTCCCCCCAGGGGCTGGCGACGCGCTCCCGGCGCGCCTCCTCGAGCCCGTCGATCTCATAGAGACCCGACCCGCCGATGATCCCGAGCGTCCACGAAGTCATGCGTCACCTGGCGTTGGCGTGCGCGGCGCGACACGGCCGGCGACGTCTTAGCTCACGGACGCGGCGGCGCCGACCCCAAAGTCGGCGGGCGTCGCTCAGCTGATGTTGGTTTCCGGGCAGCGGCGGCGCAGGGCGGTGCGGCGGAATTGTCCGTCGCCCAACCAGTCCCGCCGGATCCAGTAGAATCCGTCCGGCCCGGCCATGACCAGAAGCCAGACCACCGGGGCGCCGTCTGGGTCGAGACGCGCTTCGCCGTCGTACTGGATGACGAAGGCGGGGCCGGCTGGGAAATCGGGAAGTTCGGCGAGGATCGGAGCCGTCGCGGTCGTCTCTTCATGGCCGGCGCGCACCGACGTGTACCGTCGACGGTCGTCGGAGACGTCGATCCGCAACGGAGCGTTCTGACAGGTGAATTCGCCGATCTCTTCCGCCGACGCTTCGCCCGGGTCGATCTCCCAGTAGCCTTCGATCGCCGTCAGCGCATCGAGCGGCGACTCATCCTGTCCGGCGGCGCCGACTGCCGCCGCCGCCGAAAGCGCGATTGCGGCGAACGCCGGCGTCAATCCGACGGTCCCGCCAATGGCGACAGGGCGTCGTCGGGCGCCGCCTGGGCGCAGCGCGCGTGCGGGATCACCGGCAAGGGATCGCCGGATTCCTGCGAACGCATCATGTCGCTGGAACGGATGTAGTTGAACTTGTCCGGTTCCGGCATGAACAAAACCAGGGTGTCCGGCTTGCCGTCCTCGCGGTCGGGCGCGTCGGCCCAGAGGATGGTCATCGCCGGGCCTTCCGGAAAGTCGTTGCGGACGTCGATGATCGCGCCTTGCACGAAGCCGTCGTCGCCGGCGCGCATCGACGCGATGCCGCGTCCCTCATGCGTCAGCTGCAGCACCAGCGGCCGTTGATCGCAGCTGAAGTCGCCGGGATCGACGATGTCGCGCGGGTCCAGCGCCCAGACGCCGCTGATGGCGTCGCGCACGTCGAAAGGGCCTGCGGCGACCGGCGCGGTCGCGTCCTGGGCCGCGACGGCGGCGGCGGCGGTCAACGCGATCGCAAGCGCGCACGCGGTCTGTCTCATGGGACGGCTCCCCGTTGGGTCCTTGGTCGGCGGCGATCCTTGCCCCGGCTCGCGGCGAAAAAAAGTCCGGCCCGCGGCGAAACTCAGTGCTTCACGTTGCGCCAGATCTGCTTGTAGGAGAACCACAGAAGAACGGCCAAAATCGTCAGGTAAATCAAAACGTTGAAGCCAAGACGCTTGCGCGCCTCCTGGTGCGGTTCGGCGGCCCAGGCGAGGAAGGTGACCACGTCCTCGGCGAGTTGCTCCGGCGTCGCCTCGGTCCCGTCGTCGTAAATCACGCGGTCCTGGAAGAGCTGCGGCGCCATGGCGATCTGACCGCCGGGGAAATACGGATTCCAATACGATCCGGGCCGGACCTCGACGTCGGCCGGCGGCTCCTCGTCGTAACCGGTGAGCAGCGACGCCGTGTAGTCTTCGCCGTGGTGGCGGGCCTTGATGATCACCGACAGGTCCGGCGGCAAGGCGCCGCCGTTCGACGCCCGCGCCATCTGGTCGTTGGCGAAAGCTTTCGGAAACGGGTCCGAAGGCCGGCCGGGGCGATCGAACATGTCGCCGAACTCGTCCGGCCCGTCCGAGACCGTGAACTCGGCGGCGAGCGCCTTGATCACCGGGTTGTCGTTCGGGTTCGGGAAGTCGGGGTCGTCGAACGGCCCGCCGGGCTGGCCGAGACTGCGGAAGTTCAGCTGCCGCATCGAATGGCACGCCGCGCAGACCTCGCGGTAGACCTGATAGCCGCGCTGCATCGCCGCCCGGTCGAAGACCCCGAACGGGCCGGCGTGCTCCCAATGATGGTGCTTCGGCTCTTTCGGATCCTCGGCGGCCGAGCCCGGCGTTGCGAGGGCGAGCGTCGCGGCGGCGGCGATGCCGAGGGCGCGCGCGGCGCGGGTCAAGGCGTTGATCATGTCGGTCCCCCAGAACCTGGCTGCGCTGCTCATTCGGCCGCCTGCGGCGCGGCCGACGCCCCGCCGCCCACGGACGCGTCGATCGACGCCGGACGCGGCTTGGGGTTCTCCACCAGGCCGAGAAGCGGAAGGATGATCAGGAAGTAAGCGAAGTAGTAGGCGGTGAGGATGCGGGCGAACCACACCATAGTGAATCCGACCGCGAGGCCGTCCGCGTCGACGCCGGTGACGAACAACAAGTCGTCCGGCGACTTCGCGCCGGCGTAGCCGAGCCCGAAGCACGCCAGCGCGAACAGGAACAGGAACCAGCGCGCGATCGGCCGGTAGCGCATCGAGCGCACCTTGGAGGTGTCGAGCCACGGCAGGATGAACAGGACCGCGATCGACCCGAACATCAAGGCGACGCCGCCGAGCTTGTCCGGCACGGCGCGCAGGATCGCGTAGAACGGCAGGAAGTACCATTCCGGCACGATGTGCGTCGGCGTCACCATCGGATTGGCTTCGATGTAGTTGTCGGTGTGGCCGAGCGAATCCGGCAGGAAGAACACGAAGGTCGCGAACAGGATGAAGAAGATCACCGTCGCGAACGAGTCCTTCACCGTGTAGTACGGATGAAACGGCACCGTGTCGGCTTTCGACTTCACGGACACCCCGGTCGGGTTGTTGTTGCCCGGCACGTGCAGCGCCCAGATGTGAAGCACGACCACCCCGAAAATCGCGAACGGCAACAGATAGTGCAGCGAGAAGAAGCGCTGCAGCGTCGGGTTTTCGATCGAATAGCCACCCCACAGCCAGGTCGTGATCGACTCGCCGACGAGCGGGATGGCGCTGAACAGGTTGGTGATCACCGTCGCGCCCCAGAACGACATCTGGCCCCACGGCAGCGTATAGCCGAGGAACGCGGTCGCCATCATCAACAGGAAGATCACGACTCCGAGAATCCAAAGGATCTCGCGCGGCGCCTTGTAGGACCCGTAGTAGAGTCCGCGGAACATGTGGATGTAGACGGCGAGGAAGAACATCGACGCGCCGTTGGCGTGCATGTAGCGCATCAGCCAGCCGTAGTTCACGTCGCGCATGATCCGCTGGACGGAGTCGAACGCGTAGTCGACGTGCGGCGTATAGTGCATCGCCAGGATCACGCCGGTGACGATCTGCAGCACCAGGAAAATCGTCAGGATGCCGCCGAAGGTGTACCAGTAGTTGAGGTTCTTCGGGGTCGGAAAGTCGACGAAGCTGTCGTGCATCAGCCGCACCAGCGGCAAGCGCGAATCGAGCCAGCGGGTGAAGCCGGATTTCGGCTCGTAGGTTGATTGTCCGCTCATGCCCCGGTCCACCCCGCGTTGGATTCTTCCGCCGCCGACAGCCCGATCTTGATGACGCCCTCGCGAATAAAGGCGTAGTCCGGTATCGGCAGATTTTCTGGAGCCGGGCCTTTGCGGATCCGGCCGGCGGTGTCGTAGTGCGAGCCATGGCACGGGCAGAACCAGCCGCCGTAATCGCCCTGCCCGTCGCCGAGCGGGACGCACCCGAGATGCGTGCAGCTGGCGCCCATGATCAGATACTTGGGATCGAGCGCGCGGTTTTCGTCCGTCGCCGGGGCGTCGCCGATGTTGGTGTTGCGCGCCTGCCTGTCTTTCAACTGCGCCACGTCGACGGCGCGCGCGGCTTCGATGTTGGCCGCGGTGCGGTGGCGCACGAACTGCGGCCGGCCGCGCCACATGATCTTGATTTCGCCGCCCTCGGGGATCGCCGACACGTCGACCTCGGTCGACGCCAGCGCCCGGGTGTCGGCGGCCGGATTCATCTGGTCGATGAAGGCCCAGGTCGAAAGGCCGCCGCCCACCGCCGCGACGGCGCCGGTGGCGATGTGGATGAAGTCGCGGCGTGTCGGCTCGTGGCCGGGATCGACTGCAACGTCCGTCACGGTGTCTCGCCCCTTGAATGTCCCGCCGGCGCAGACCGCGCCGCGTCGCTGTCTAAACTAGGTCGACGCGCGAGGAAACGGCTGCGACGTGTCGCCGCAAAATCCCGCGCGCGCGCGAAGAGGGCCGATTAAAATGCGTCTTGCGCTTTTTCAACCGGATATCCCGCAAAATCTTGGCGCGGCGATCCGCACGGCGGCCTGTTTCGGGGCCGCGGTCGACGTCGTCGAACCGTGCGCATTCCCTTTGACCGACAAAGGAATACGGCGGGCGGCCATGGACTACGTCGAGCTCGTCGAGGTCGTCCGCCACGGCGGCTGGCGCAGCTTTCTCGACAGCCCCCAGCGCCGTTCGGGCCGGCTGGTCCTGTTCTCGACTCAGGCGCAAGAGAACCTGTGGGATTTCGCCTTCGCGCCCTCCGACATCATCCTCGTCGGCCGCGAATCCGCCGGCGTTCCGCCCGACGTCGCGGCCGTTTGCGACGCCGCCGTGCGGGTGCCGATCGCGGCCGGGACGCGGTCGCTCAACGTCGTGGTGGCGGCGGGAATCGGCCTTGCGGCGGCGGCGCGGCGGACAGGCGCCCTGGACGCGACCTGACGCGTCAGGTCTGTTGGCCCCGAAGGAGCTCCGCATGACCGTCACGCGCGCCGACGAAGATCCCGCGCTCGCCGAGCGCCAGGCGCGCCACAAGGCGTTCGTTTGGGATTTGCAGGCGCGCTTTTGCGCCGCGCTCGAAGCGCTGGAGGACGACGCGCGGCCGCCGCTCCATCCCGGTCCCGCCGGGCGTTTCGAAAAACACCCCTGGACCCGCGGCGACGGATCAAAGGACCAAGGCGGCGGCGTCGGCGCGCTGATGCACGGGCGCCTGTTCGAGAAGGTCGGCGTCCATGTTTCCGAGGTTTTCGGCGAGTTCTCCGACGAGTTCCGCAAGCAGATGCCCGGGGCCGCGGACGACCCGCGGTTTTGGGCCTGCGGCGTTTCGCTGATCGCGCACCCGCGCAGCCCCCGCGTTCCCGCCGCGCACATGAACACGCGCATGATCACGACGTCGAAAACCTGGTTCGGCGGCGGCTCGGATCTGACGCCGCTGCTCGACCATCAGCGCCGCCCGGACTTCGCGGACGCGGTCGACTTCCACGCCGCGCTGAAGACCGCCTGCGACGCCCACGACGCCGCCTACTATCCTAAGTTCAAGCGCTGGGCGGACGCGTACTTCCATCTCGCCCACCGCGACGAACC
>JAJFFL010000098.1 GCA_021776705.1 Alphaproteobacteria bacterium | reverse complement strand
GCCGACCGCCAGCAGGCGAACGCGAACGAATAGAGCTGCGCACGCCCGGACGACCCGCGCGACCGGACCGAGTTGGGAGCCACGGGCGATCTTGGGCCGCCGCATCAACATCGCTGATACCGCCGGCGCAATGAGGGCGGCGTAGATCAGAGAGCCCGTCATCGCCAAAGCCGCCGAAGCCGCCAAAGGTCGAAAGGTCTTGCCCTCGACGCCCTGCAGCGAGAACAGCGGAAGAAACACAACGATCACCACAAGCACGGCTGCGGCAAGCGGCGCGATCACTTCGGCCACGGCGTGGGCGACGGCGGCCGTTCGGTCGCTTTCCGCCCCTGATCGGAAGCGCCGCTCCACGTTTTCCGCAATGACGATGGCCCCATCGACCATCATGCCGATGGCGATCGCCACACCGCCAAGCGACATGAGATTGGCGGACACGCCGAGCGCCCACATGGCAATGAACGCAAACCCCACGGAAAAGGGAATCGACCCGACGACGACGAGGCTCGGGCGCCAGCCGCCAAGGAACGCGAAAACCACCAAAGCGACGAGCAGCGCCCCCTGCCACAGCGCCGTCGTGACGGTGGCGGCGGCGGCGTTCACCAATGTCGCTTGATCGTAGTAAGGAACAGCGCGCACGCCGTCGGGCAGCGTGGCGTTAATCTCTTCGAAGCGCTCGCGCACCTTCGCGATCACTTCGGACGTGTTCGCTCCGTAAAGTTTTAGCACCAAGCCGGCGACGACTTCGCCCTCGCCGTTTGCGGTGGCGAGCCCCTGTCGGACGCCGCCTCCTACGTCAATCACGCCGAGGTCCCCGACCCTCACGGGGCGGCCGTCTTCCACTTTGACGACGGTTTCAGCGAGATCGTCCACTGGATGGGCGAGTCCGACGCCGCGCACCGTGTACTGCTCGGCGCCTATCTCAAGATACTGTGCGCCCTCGGTGCGGTTGGCGCGCCTCAGTGCGTCGATTACGTCGGCAATCTCCAGCTTGTAGCGAAGCAGAGTTTCGGGATCGACGCGGACTTGGAACTGCTTCTCGAACCCACCGAGCGAGAGCACTTCGGTCACACCGGGCACGGTCTGCAATTGATACTTGACGACCCAGTCCTGGATCTCGCGCAACTGCACGAGGTCGCGGGCTCCCGAGGCATCTTCAATGCGAAAGTAAAGGATTATACCTAGGCCGGTGGAGATCGGCCCCATTTTCGGATCGCCGAAGCCTTCCGGTATGGCCTCGCGCGCCTCAGCAAGACGCTCGGACACCACCTGCCGGGCGAAATAGACGTCCGTGCCGTCCTCGAAGTAGATGTTTACGACTGACAAACCGAAATTCGACACTGAACGAATTCGTTGGAGCCGCGGCAGGCCCGACATGGCGGTTTCGACCGGATAGGTGACGTAGCGCTCCACCTCTTCCGGCGCGAGCCCTTCGGTCTCGGTGAACACCTGGACAAGCGTCGGCGTGACATCGGGGAATGCATCAACCGGAAGATTTCGGAAGGCAAATATACCGCCCGCAATCATCGCGAGGGCGCTTACGGCGGCGAGCAAGCGACCGCCGGCAATGCGTTGCATGAAGCTGTGCATGGCGGTCTCCTAGTGCGCGTGGCCGACGCCGAAGGCGGATTTCTCCAGCTCCGCTTTGAGGGTGAACGCCCCTTCGGCGACGTAGCGGTCGCCGATTTCAAGTCCGGCGACGATCTCCACGAAGCCGTCCGTTGCTCGTCCAACCTCAACCGATTGCGGCGCAAAGCCATGCTCGACAGGCACGAACACCGCGGTTCGGCCTTCCACGGTCTGGACCGCCGCCTCCGGCACGCGCACGACGGGCGACTTCTCGCCCACGGAGATATGCGCGGTCAGGAACTGCCCGGGGCGCAAATGTCCATCAGAATTGTCGACCACGACTCGCGCCGTCGCGGTCCGCGAAACCTCGTCGATGATCGGTGAAATGAATGACAGTTCGCCCTCAGCGGCTGTGTCGCCCGCTCCGTCGCTCAACACCACATGCGCGCCGAGAGAAATTCGAGCTAGGTCGGTTTTGAACACGGCCACGTCGACCCAAATCACGCTTGAATCGGCGATCACGAACATAGGCTCCGCGGGGGCGCTCCCGTCTTCTTCAATACGCGCCCCGAGCGTCGCCGATCGCCGTACCACCTGGCCCGACATTGGAGCCGTGAGCGGAAACAAGGACTGTGCGCCATCCTCCGCCGTCTGGAGGGAATCTATGACGTCGTGATCGATCCCGACCGCGTGAAGCTTGGTCTCGGCGGCTTCTCGAGCGGCTGCCGCTGTCGCAAGCTTCGCGCGTGCGGTCTGCACTTGCGCCTCTGAGACGGTATTGCGCGAGTGCAGCTCCTCGGCTCGTTCGAGCTCTAGCTGGAGAAGGTTCTCCGACGCCTGGGCGGTCAAGAACTCCGCCTTCAAGTCCGCGAGTTCTCGACTCGACAAGACGGCAAGCACGTCGCCAACCGCGACCATATCGCCCTCGGTCGCGTCGAGCCGGCGCACGATTCCGCCGACCGGCGCCGCGACATCGGCGATGCGATCGGGATCAAATCGAATTTCCGCCGGCAAGGCGAGCGAGTTTGAGAGCGGGGCTGCTTCAGCGACGTCGATAATGACGCCCACCGCACGCGCGTCAGGTTCAGACAGGCGAACCAGGTCATCGTGTGCGGCCTCGTCGCTTCCGTGATCGCCGTCAGCGACCATGGCAGCCTCTGGGTCACTCGGGCTTTCGCCGCAACTCGCGAAAGCGACGGCGACAAATAGCGCAGCGGGAACCGCGCTGGCGCGCGAATGATGAAAGGATCGAACGGCGGCAAACGCACTGCGCGCCAACAGCCGACGCGCGCGTTCAAGACGCGGCGACGAATTCTTCATGGACGGGACCTCAAGCCTGAACGAACGTCGTTGGTCTCGGATTTCAACGTTCAGGCGCGCGGAGGGCGGAAAAGTCGCGTCGCTGGGGCGGCGGGGCCGCAGCGCGCTGAGCTCGGCTTCTGCTTCTGCTCATCGGTCAAAACGGCAGTTCGCACCTGTGCGCCGCCCGCCAACTGATGCCCATGGCACGTGCCGCACCCATGGCCCGCGTGGATCACGTGTTCAACATCCGACGTGCTGCCGAAGTCCAATTGAGAGACGGACTGCTCGCACGGGTCAGCGTAAGCCTCGGCCGTCGCGTGCGCCGGACTGAGCGCCACCGTCGCCGACCAGAGGGCGACCAGGACAAATCGAATCACAACCGCTAACGATGCTGAGTGCTTTTCACTCATGGATCGGTGCACTTTCCGACGATCGGCGCGATGCGGCGCTCTCAGCCATTTCGAGACGCGCTTGCCCGACGATGGACCAAGCCGACCTGAGGAACAACCCGGCCAGTGCGGCGGCCACGATCAAGTCGGGCCATGCGGACTGTGTGATCCACACCGTCGCGCCCGCTCCGATCACCGCGACATTTCCAATCGCGTCATTGCGAGAACACAGCCAAACGGAGCGCACGTTCGCGTCTCCGTCGCGCCAGCGCAGAAGGATCAATACGCTGATCACGTTCGCGGTTAAGGCCAATGCACCTATGCTGCTTATGATCGGCGCCTCCGGCGTGTCGGGGTTGAATGCTCCGATTGCGGTCGAGCCAAGAACGAAGGCCGCCATTAGCGCGAGACTCCAGCCCTTCACGAGCGCGGCAGTTGCGCGCACGCGAACCGACATGCCAATTACGGCAAGGCTGGTGGCGTAAGTCGCCGTGTCGCCCGCGAAGTCGAGGGCGTCTGCCTTGAGAGCCTGGGAACCGGCGAGAAATCCGCTCAGAGCTTCAACGACGAACATGGACAAGTTGATCGCAATGACGGCCACAAGCGCCACGCGATAGGAGCGCGACGCCCCATCGAAGCGTTGCTCGCCGCAGCATTCTGACGCCATGGACTCACCACTTGCGACCGGCTTGCCTGGGCCTAACATCTACAGCGACTGTAGATGCAAGAGTCTTTGAGATGAAAAACTCATATTCAATCGGGCAGCTCTCACGAGATGCCGACGTCAAAGTGACGACAATTCGCTACTACGAGCGGATAGGCCTCCTAGATGAGCCGGACCGCACTGTAGGTGGTCAGCGGGCATACGACGCCGCAGCGCGGGACCGAGTTCGACTGATCCGGCACGCGCGCGATCTCGGGTTTTCCATCGACGCGATTCGTGAATTCATCGCCCTGCAGAATGAGCCCGGCCGTCCCTGCACCGAAGTCGACGCGGTCGCCCGCAAGCACCTCATCGATGTCAAACAACGATTGAAGCGGCTTCGCGCCCTCGAACGTGAACTCCAGCGGATGCTCGACGCTTGCGCTGGGGGCGATGTCGATGAGTGCCGCATCATGGCCGCGCTGGCCGATCACAGGAGATGCGCAAATCCGGCTCATTGATGGCCTGACCGATCGCTCGGGCGAACGCATGTCTTGAATGACCTTTACGAGCGGGGCGTGCGAATGTGGCCCTGCAGCCGCTTGTCCGCCGGAATTGTCCTACAACCGGGGGTCTCGAGAAGCTGGTGGTTCAGGCGTACGCCGCAATCGTTGATCGGTACCTTTTGAACCCAACAGATCAATCGACATTGTCCAAATGGAAATCACTGTGTCCAAATCAGAATGTCAGGCTTAAGCTCTCCTGGCCGGACCAATCATCGACTGCTGCCCGCCGCTGAATTTACTTCCAGCGCTACGTGGACGATTCTTGCTGAGGCGGGCAAACAACGCTTGTAGTCGGCAGGTTCTCGCGGATTGTCGCTCAAGAGCGCGATTTGAGCGGCGCGTATGCCAGGACCAATACTCCAAACATGCAAATCGACGACACGGTCGGCCCCGTCGCGTTCGACCGCCTCGCGCACGGAATCAAGCACGTCCTGCGGCGCTTGGTGGTCTAGCAATACAGCGCCGGTCTGGCGCATTAGCCCCCATGACCAGCGTGCGACAAGAAGTGCGCCGACAATGCCCATTGTGGGATCAAGCCAAGCGGCGCCGACCAACTTCCCTGCAAGCAGTGCAAAGATCGCCAACAAAGACGTCAACGCGTCAGCAAGGACGTGGAAGTACGCTGCGCGCAAGTTGTGGTCGTGATGGTGTCCGCTTCGATCGTGGCTGTCGTCTCGGTGTTCGTGATGGTGAGACCCTTGCGCCGCCTTGGCGCCAACTACGTCTAGTTCCTCGTCTTGATGAGCGTGATCGTGACCCAGCACAAGAGCGCAAGCGCCGTTGACGGCTAAACCAACAACGGCGACCGCGATCGCATAGTCAAATTGAATCTCGACCGGGACAACTAGGCGCTGCACGCTTTGAATCGCCATTAACAACGCGAATCCAGCAAGCAAAACGGCGCTTGCAAACCCCGCCAAGGCATTGATTTTTCCCGTACCGAATCCGAAGCGTGAATCGGCGGCCAAGCGGCGCGCAAGCACATACGCGGCGACGGCCATGCCGAGCGCAACCGCATGCGACGCCATATGCAAGCCGTCAGCCAGCAGCGCCATTGATCCGTACGCCACGCCGGCAATGATTTCGACGACCATCATGACAGCAGTCACGATTACGACAATCGCCGTACGCCGTTCACCTTCGCGAGGGCGATCCTGACCAAACACATGGTCGTGCGTGTGACGGGAAATCAGGTCAGAATTCGTCACTTCGTCGAGATCCAATGCAATCAGACAATGCGCCAGCCATCGACCTAGTCGATCGCTTCAGTTCGAACAACGGGCGACCATTCCGGCAAACTGCGCAAAAGACTAGTTTGGCCTGAACATGATCGTATCGCGGCCTCATTTAGAACCACCCGCGCACACCGAGCACGAACGCGGTTTCCTCGTCCTCCCCGCCGGCCGCCCGAACCAGGTCGGCCGTGCCGCCGAGACGCTTGCCCCAGGAGACGCCGACGTAGGGCGCGAATTCGCGCCGGATTTCGTAGCGAAGGCGCAGACCGGCTTCAACGTTGGTGAAGCCGGACGCGATCGCGCGATCGTCCACGTCGCTCGCCGACACCGACAACTCCGCGCGCGGTTGCAGGATCAGGCGCTGGGTCAGCAGGAGTTCGTATTCGGCCTCCAGGTCGGCGCTGACGTCGCCGTCGTCGGACACGTAGCCGTGCAGATCGACTTCGAACCAGTACGGCGCCAGGCCCTGAAGGCCGAGAACGGCGAAGGTCTTTCCGTCCGGCTCGAAGTCGCGGCGCACGCCGGCTTGCACGTCGAAGTACGACGTGACCGCGCGGCTGTAGAGGATCTGGAGGTCGGCGTCGTCGACGTCGCCGCTCGCGCCCTCGCCTTCGCTTTCGATCCAGAGCTTGTTGAGGTCGCCGCCCCACCACGCCTGGGCGTCCCACAGCCAGCCGGCGTCGCCGCCGTCGTCGGGAAACCGCGCCTCAAGCCGGTCGAACATCACCTTGTAGGTGGTGAACGGCTGATCGTGATCATGGTCCTGCGCCGACGCGGACGCGCTCAAGGCGGCCCCGGCGATCGCGCCGGTCATCAAGGCCCGGATCATCATGACTTGTCGGCTCCATGACCGGCGTGCGCGCTTGCGGCGACGTCGCCGTCTTTGCGAACGGAGACCACGCGCATCATGCCCGCGACCATGTGGTAGAGCAGATGGCAGTGAAACGCCCAGTCGCCCGGCTCGTCCGCGGTGACAAGCACGCTCATCCGCTCGCCCGGCTTGACGTTGAGCGTGTGTTTCAGCGGCCGCTTGTGGCCGGCGCCGTTGTCGAGTTCGACGAACATGCCGTGCAGATGGATTGGATGCTCCATCATCGTGTCGTTGACGAGCACGAGGCGGAGACGTTCGCCATGCTCGAACACGATCGGCCCGTCGACGTCGGAGAACTTCACGCCGTCGAACGACCACATGTAGCGCTCCATGTTGGACGTCAGGTGCAGCTCCAACGCCCGTGACGGCTCCGGCGCATGGGTCATGCCGGCGTTGCGCAGTTGGGCGTACGTCAAGACCCGCCAGCCGTCCTCGCCGAGACCGACGCCGGGCTCGCTGAGCCGGTCCTGGGCCGCGCCGCCGGCCATCATCGCGACACCGGGACCGCCGGGGTGATCGTGGCGGATCGGCTTGGCGGCCGCGGCGCCGGCGGCGCCCATGTCGTGGCCCATCGCCGCGTGATCGGCCGCGCCGTCCGCCGGTTCGGCGGCCGCGCTCATGTCGTGAACCGCATCGGAATCCGCGTCCGCGGCCATGTCGTGACCGCCGTGGCCCATCGACGCCATATCGCGACGCGGCGGCGCGCGGCGCGCCGGTGTAGGCGCGACCAGCCCGTTGCGCACCGCCAGAACGCCGCGGGCGAAGCCGGACCGGTCCATGGTCTCGGCGAACACCGTGTGGGCGTCGCCCGTCGGCTCGATGATCACGTCGTAGGTCTCCGCGACGGCGATGCGGATTTCGTCGGTTTCAACGGGTTCGACGTCGATCCCGTCGGCCTGTACGACGGTCATCGGCAGACCCGGAATCCGAACGTCGAAATAGGTCATCGCGGAGGCGTTGATGATCCGCAGGCGGACGCGTTCGCCGGGCCGGAAAAGGCCGGTCCAGTTCGTCGCCGGATCGACCCCGTTCATCAGATACGTGTAAGTCGCGCCGGTGACGTCGGCGATGTCGGTCGGCGTCATGCGCATCTCGGCCCACTTCCGCCGCTCGCGCATCGTCGCGCCAAGGCCGTTCGCGCGCGCGTCGCGCAAGAAGTCGCCGGCCGTGCGTTTGGAGCGGTTGTAGTAGTCGGCGTCCTTTTTGAGCTTGGCGAAGACTCGGTCAGGGTTTTCGAACGTCCAGTCCGACAACACGATCACATGCTCGCGGTCAAAGGCGACGCGGTCTTCGCCGGCGGGATCGATGATCATCGGGCCGTAGTGGCCGAGCTGCTCCTGCAGGCCGGAATGCGAGTGGTACCAGTAGGTGCCGGACTGGCGGACCGGGAACTTGTAGACGAACGTTTGACCCGGCTTGATGCCGTCGAAGTTCACGCCCGGCACCCCGTCCATGCCGTTGGGCAGCAGGATGCCGTGCCAATGGATCGAGGTGTCTTCCTTGAGCCGATTGGTCACGCGCAACGTCACGTCGTCGCCTTCGCGAAACCGCAGAAGCGGACCCGGCACGCCGCCGTTGATCGTCGTCGCGATTCCGCGCCGGCCGTTCGCGGAAAACGCCGTCTCCGCGATCGTGAGGTCGACGTCGGTCATGGTCTGAGCCGGCACGCCGCGCGCCCACGCGGGCGCCAACACGCCGGTGGCGGCGAGCAGGCCGGCGGCGGAAGCGTCGTTGAGGAAACGTCGGCGTGTGAGCATGACGGCGGTTGTCCCTAGTCGTCGTCGCAATTGTTGTGCGCACGCCACATCGCGGCGTCGTGGCCTTCAGGAACGTCGGCGCAGATGTCGAGCGAGAGCGACCCGTAGCCGCGCACCTCGTTGTAGCCGGCGATCTGCTCGGCGGAGAGTTCGCGCGCCGTCTTCACGTGCGCGACGAGGTGAACGAAGCGCAGCTGCGCGCGCACGGATTCAATGTCCTCGAGCCGGCCCTTGAGGCTGGGTTCGTCGAGCTCGCCCGAGCGGAAGCCGACGTTGAGGCGACGCTCCAACGCCACGTAGCGCTCGCCCAGCGGCTTGGCGTCGGCGAGCATGACGTCGTAAATCGCTTCGACGCGCGCCGCCTGTTCGTTCGTCAGCGCGAGTTCGCCGCGCGCGTCCAGGACATGACGCGGGCCAGGCACGCCGTTGAGCTCGGCCGCCTTGGCGAGTCCCCAACCGCGTCCGGCCGTCAATTCGTCGACGTCGGCGGCCGACAGGCTCTTGATGTCGCGCGCCTCCTCTCCGGCGTACGGCGAAGCGAGCGGCGGCGGCGCGGCGATCGACAGCGACACGGCGGCGAGGAGGGCGGCGGCGATGTTCATGGCGTTCTCCCGGATCTTCGATGTTCCAAGGCTAGGCGGTGCGGCCTGTCTCATATATGATCGAAATCATATGCTTGACGCCGTCCGCCTCCCGTCGCCGTGGCGCGCGCTCGCGCCCGATCATCCGCCGGCCCGCCGATTCGAAGCCGGAGCGGCGGTTTTCCGCCAAGGCGACCGAACGCGCGGCGCCTTTTTCGTCGTCGAAGGCCGCGTCGTCCTGGCGCGCACTCTCGCCGACGGGGCGCGTGTCGCTCTGTTCACGGCCACGGCCGGCGAGGCCTTCGCCGAAGCGTCGCTGTTCAGCGACGCCTATCATTGCGACGCCGTGGTCGAGGCGACCGCGGTGGTGATCGAAATCCCGAAAGCCGCGGTGCTCGCTCGCCTCTCCCAAAACCAGGCCGCCGCCGCCGCCTTGGCGCGCACCCTCGCCGGCCAGGTGCGCGAACTGCGCGCGCGGCTGGAATTGCGAAACGTCAAATCCGCCCGCGACCGCGTTCTGGCCTGGTTGCGCATGAATGCGGCCGGCGATCCGCCCGCCGTCGCGGCGCGACAGTCGTGGGTGGCGGTCGCCTCCGAAATCGGCCTTACGCACGAAGCGCTCTACCGCGCGTTGGCGCGGCTGTCGCGCGACGGCGCGATTTTGCGCGACGGACGACAGGTGCGGCTTCTCTCCCACGGCGGCTCCTAGCTTCCCTTGCCCATGCGCGGCAGCACCTTGAGCAGCTCATCGACCTTGGCGCGGCGCTCCGCGACGTCGCCGTCGGCGAGGGCGTGCTCGACGCAAGTGTCGACGTGGTCGGCGAGGATGATC
>JAJFFL010000097.1 GCA_021776705.1 Alphaproteobacteria bacterium | reverse complement strand
ACCCCGGAGCTGCACGAAGCGCACGACGCGCTGATGTGCATCGCCGCCGGCACCTTCATCTCCGTCGACGACCGTCGGCGGGTGACGGCGCAGCACCATTTCGCCTCGCCGGACGAAATGCGGGCCCGGTTCGCGGACCTGCCTGAAGCGCTCGACAACACCGTCGACGCGGCGCGCCGCTGCGCCTTCCGGCCGCTGACCTCGGCCCCGATCCTGCCGCGCTTCACCACCGCCAAGGGCCGCGACGAGGCCGGCGAGCTCGCCGCACAGGCCAAAGCCGGCCTCAAGGCGCGGCTCAAGCAGGTCGAGCCGGCGGCGGACGAAAAAGATTACTGGGAGCGGCTCGATCACGAACTCGGCGTGATCGCCGAGATGGGGTTTCCCGGCTATTTCCTGATCGTCGCCGACTTCATCAAGTGGGCGAAGTCGCACGGCGTGCCGGTGGGGCCGGGGCGCGGCTCGGGCGCCGGGTCCGTGGTCGCGTGGGCCCTGACCATCACCGACCTCGACCCGTTGCGGTTCGGGCTGCTGTTCGAGCGCTTCCTCAACCCCGAACGGGTGTCGATGCCGGACTTCGACATCGACTTCTGCCAGGAGCGCCGCGGCGAAGTCATCGACTACGTGAAAGCCAAGTACGGCGACGACCGGGTCGCCCAGATCATCACCTTCGGCACGCTGCAGGCGCGCGCCGTGCTGCGCGACGTCGGCCGGGTGATGCAGCTGCCGTTCGGGCTCATCGACCGGCTCGCCAAGATGGTGCCGGCCAACCCCGCCAACCCGGTGACCCTGAACCAGGCGATCGAGATCGAGCCGGGGCTGAAGCGGGCGCGCAAAGACGACCCGGACGTGGCGCGGCTGCTGAAAGTGGCGCTGCAGCTCGAAGGCTTGTTCCGCAACGCCTCGACCCACGCCGCCGGCGTCGTCATCGGCGACCGGCCGCTGGTCGAGCTGGTGCCGCTGTACCGCGACCCGCGCTCGCCATTGCCGGCGACCCAGTTCAACATGAAGTGGGTCGAACCCGCGGGCCTGGTGAAGTTCGATTTTCTCGGTCTCAAGACCCTGACGGTGATCGACCGCGCGCTGGGATTTCTAAAGCAGCGCGGCGTCGACCTCGAGCTCGACTCCGTCCCGCTCGACGACCGCGCGACTTACGAGATGCTCGCCACCGGCGCGTCGATCGGCGTGTTCCAGCTGGAATCCACCGGCATGCGGGACACATTGAAGAAAATGCGGCCGGACCAGATCGAAGATCTGATCGCCCTCATCTCGCTCTACCGCCCAGGGCCGATGAAGAACATCGACACCTATGTCGACCGCAAGCAAGGGCGCGAAAAGCCGGACTATCTGCACGACTCGCTGAAGCCGATCCTGGATGAGACCTACGGCGTCATCATCTACCAGGAGCAGGTGATGCAGATCGCCCAGGTGCTCTCCGGCTATTCGCTCGGCGAGGCCGATCTGTTGCGCCGCGCGATGGGCAAGAAGAAGCCCGAGGAGATGGCGCAGCAACGCGATCGCTTCATGGCCGGCGCCAAGACCAACGACGTGCCGGCGGGAAAAGCCGGGCGGATCTTCGATCTGGTGGCGGAGTTCGCGGGCTACGGCTTCAACAAGTCTCACGCCGCCGCCTACGCCCTGATCGCCTACCACACCGGCTACCTGAAGGCGAACCACCCGGTGGAGCTGATGGCGGCGCTGATGTGCCTCGACATCAACAACACCGACAAGCTCGCCCAGTACGTTCAAGAGTGCCGCAGCCTCAAGGTTCCGGTGCTCGGCCCCGACATCAACGCCTCGCGCGCCGACTTCTCGGTCGAGGACGGCGCGGTGCGCTACGCCCTCGGCGCGATCCGCAACGTCGGCCTGGCGGCGATGGAGCAAGTGGTCGCCGAGCGCGAGGCCAACGGGCCGTTCAAGGACCTGTTCGACTTCGGCCGCCGGGTCGAGGCCAAGCACATCAACAAGCGCATGGTCGAAAGCCTGGCGCGCGCCGGCGCCTTCGACAGTCTCGGGGTGGAGCGGCGCCAGGCGCTGGTCGCGGCGGAGACGGTGCTCGCCGCGGCGCAGTCGGCGGCGGCCGAGCGCGAGGCGGCGCTGACCAGCCTGTTCGGCGACGAGCCGGTCGGCGGCTCCGACCGCTTGCCCGCCGTCGAACCCTGGACCGCGACCGAAAAGCTCGACGCCGAGCACGAGGCGGTCGGCTTTTATCTGTCCGGCCATCCGCTCGAAGACGTCGCCGAGGCCCTGCGCCGCCGCAACGTCGTGTTCTCGGCCGAATTGGCGGGGCTGGCGGAGGAGGGGCGGACGTCGGCCCGGGTCGCCGGCATCGTCCGCCGCCGCCAGGAGCGGGTCTCGGCGAAGTCCGGCAACCGTTTCGCCTTTCTGACCCTGTCCGACCCGACCGGCGAGTTCGAAGCGCTGGTGTCGCCGGAGCTTTTGACGCGGGCGCGCGAGATCATGGAGCCCGGCGCGGCGATCATCTGCCCGGTGTCGCTGAAGGCCGACAACGGCGACTTGCGGCTGTTCATCGACGGCGCCGAGCCGATGGAGGAGGCGTTGCGCGGCGCCTTCGGCGGCATGCGCATCCACGCCGCCGACGCCGACGGCCTCAAGGCGGTGAAGGTCCGTCTCGAGCGCCTCGCGGAGCGGCCGGGCGGCGACTGGGGCGAGGTCGCGGTGGTGGTGCGGGCCGCGGGGGCGTGCGAGGTGACGATCACGCTGCCCGGCTCGTGGCCGGTCGACGCCGGGGCCCGGGCCGCCATCAAGGCGGCCAGGGGCGTCAGCCTGGTCGAAGAGCTCTAGGCGATCGATTAACGCCGTCAGGGGCTTGCCGCAGCGCAGCGCGAGGCCTATAAGCCGCCGCGCAAATCCTCACGCAGGCTTTGGGACTTCCGGGGTGTTCCCGCGGTTCCGTCCGGTCCGGCTTCGGTCGGCTCCAGCCTGCGGCGGCGAACCGGAAAAAGGACGTGACCCATGGCTCTGCCTGACTTCTCCATGCGCCAGCTGCTCGAAGCCGGCGTGCACTTCGGCCATCAAACGCATCGCTGGAACCCCAAAATGGGGCGTTTCATCTTCGGCGAACGGTCGAACATCCACATCATCGACTTGTCCCAGACGGTGCCCTTGCTGCACCAGGCTCTGATCAAGATCCGCGACACCGCCGCCGGCGGCGGCCGCATTCTGTTCGTCGGCACCAAGCGCCAGGCGTCGGAGGCGGTCGCCGTCTCCGCCAAGCGCTGCGCCCAGTACTTCGTCAACCACCGCTGGCTCGGCGGCACGATGACCAACTGGCGCACGATCAACCATTCCATCACCCGTCTGCGCCAGCTCGAGGAGCTTCTCGGCTCGGACGAAGACACCGGCCTGACCAAGAAAGAGCTGCTCAAAGTCACGCGCGAACGCGACAAGCTCGAGCGCGCGCTGGGCGGCATCAAGGACATGGGCGGCGTGCCGGCTCTGATGTTCGTGATCGACACCAACAAGGAGTCGATCGCGATCAAGGAAGCCAAGAAGCTCGGCATCCCGGTGATCGCCATCGTCGACACCAACTGCGACCCGGACGACATCGACTTTCCGATCCCGGGCAACGACGACGCCGCGCGCGCCATCGGCCTGTACTGCGACTTGGTCGCCGACGCCGCCTTGGGCGGCATGGCGGACGGCCAGGCGCGCCTCGGCGTCGACCTCGGCGAGTCCGAGAACCCGGTCGAGACGGCGCTTGGCGACAAGCCGCCGGCGGACGCCAAAACGGCGAAGCGGCCGGACGCCAAGAAGCCGGCGGCGAAAAAGCCCGCCGCCAAGAAGGACGCGCCTAAGAAGGACGACGCCAAGGTCGAGGACGCCAAGGCTAAGGACACCAAGGCCAAGGACGCGAAAGCCAAGGACGCTCCGGCCAAGGACGACAAGGGCAAGGCGGCCAAAGTCGAAGACGTCAAGGCCAAGGACGCGAAATCGGACGACGCCAAGGACGCCAAGGCCGTCGACGCGAAAGCGGACGACGTCAAGGCCGACAAGGCCCCCGCGGCGGCGAAGTCAGAACCGGCGCCCGACGCCGAGGGCGACAAGACCGAAGCTGAAGCCAAGGCCGACTAGGCCGCATTCCCCTGTCCCGGCGCGCCCGGCGCGTCGGGGTCACGCGACATGACGAGAGGACGACGAGGATGGCGGAGATCACCGCGGCGCTCGTGAAAGAGCTGCGCGAAAAGACCGGCGCGGGCATGATGGATTCCAAGAAGGCGCTGGTCGAAAACGACGGCGACCTTGAGGCCTCCGTCGATTGGCTGCGCAAAAAGGGCCTGTCGAAAGCGGCGAAGAAGTCCGGCCGCGTCGCCGCGGAAGGACTCGTCGGCGTCGCCGTAAAGGGCGGCGACGGCGTGGTCGTCGAGGTCAACTCCGAAACCGACTTCGTCGCCCGTAACGACAAGTTCCAGGATTTCGTGCGCCAGGTCGCCGGCCTCGGGCTCGGCGTCAAGGACGTCGACGCCTTGAAATCGGCCGCGATGTCGGGCGGCACGGTCGACTCGACGCTCACCGAACTCATCGCCACGATCGGCGAGAACATGGCGCTGCGCCGGATGGCGCGGCTGACCGCCAAGCCGGGCGTGGTCGCGGCCTACATCCACAACGCCGCCGGCGACAGCCTCGGCAAGATCGGCGTTCTGGTGGCGCTGAAGTCGGAAGGCGACGCCGCGAAGCTTGTCGACCTCGGCCGCAAGATCGCGATGCATGTCGCCGCCACCAATCCGCTGGCGCTCAACGTCGACGAGCTCGACCCGGCCGTCGTCGCCAAGGAGCGCGAAGTGTTCGCCGATCAGGCGCGCCAGTCCGGCAAGCCGGAAAACATCGTCGAGAAAATGGTCGAAGGCCGCTTGCGCAAGTTCTACGAAGAATCCGTTTTGACTCAGCAGGTGTTCGTCGTCGACGGCGAAAACCCGGTCGGCAAGGTGGTGGAGAACGCCGCCAAGGACGTCGGCGCGCAGGTCGAGATCGTCGGCTTCGTGCGCATGGCCCTCGGCGAAGGCGTGGAGAAGAAGTCGGAAGACTTCGCCGCCGAAGTCGCCGCCGCCAGCGGTCGCAAGGATACGGAAAAGACCTCTTAGACGCCGCCCGCACCATGGACTAGGCTCGCATCCCGTGACCGACGCGACCGCTTCATCTGACGCCAAGAGCGACCCCGCCGCGCGGATTCCGCGGTTCCGGCGGGTGCTGCTGAAGGTGTCGGGCGAAGCGCTGATGGGCGACGAGGCCTACGGCATCGATCTTCCGACCGCGGACCGCATCGCCAAGGAGATCGCGTCGGCCGCCAAGGAAGGCACGCAAATCTGCCTGGTGATCGGCGGCGGCAATATTTTTCGAGGCCTGTCGGCGGCCGCGCGCGGCATGGAGCGCGCGTCGGCTGACTACATGGGCATGCTCGCCACGGTGATGAACGCCCTGGCGATGCAAAACGCGCTGGAGAATCTCGGCTGCGAAACCCGGGTGCTGTCGGCGATCCCGATGATGACCGTGTGCGAGCCCTACATCCGGCGCCGCGCCATCCGGCACATGGAGAAGGGCCGGATCGTGATTTTCGCCGCCGGCACCGGCAACCCGTATTTCACCACCGACACCGCCGCGGCCCTGCGCGCGGCGGAAATGGGGTGCGACGCCTTGCTCAAGGGCACCGGCGTGGACGGCGTCTACTCCGCCGACCCGAAACTCGACCCCAAGGCGACGCGCTACGACCGGCTCGACTACCAGGAAGTTCTCGCCAAGGACCTGCGGGTGATGGACGCCTCGGCCGTGAGCCTGATGCGGGACAACGGGATCCCGATCGTCGTGTTCTCGATCCGCGAACGCGAGGGTCTGGCGAAGATTCTGACGGGCGACGGGGTCTGCACGATCATCGGCGCCGTGGGCGGAGAAAAGGGGCGTTGAGATGAGCGACGGCGAATTCAGTCTGAAGGAGATCAAACGCCGAATGGAAGGCGCGGTGAGCGCCCTCAAGGGCGAGTTCGGCGGTCTGCGCACCGGCCGCGCCAGCGTCGCCTTGCTCGACCCGATCACCGTCGAGGCTTACGGCGCGACGACGCCGATCAACCAGGTCGGCACCGTCAGCGTTCCGGAATCCCGCATGATCACGGTGCAAATCTGGGACAAGAGCCTGATCGGCGCGGCCGACAAGGCGATCCGCAACTCCGGTCTGGGCTTGAATCCGGTGGTCGACGGGCAGAACTTGCGGATCCCGATCCCGCCGCTCAACGAGGAGCGCCGGGCCGAACTCGCCAAGCAGGCGGGCAAGTACGCCGAACACGCGCGGGTGGCGATCCGCAATGTCCGCCGCGACGGCATGGAGCACTTGAAGCGCCTCGAAAAAGACCATGAGATCAGCAAGGACGAGCACAAGGCGCACGCCGCCGACGTGCAAAAGGCCACCGACGCGGCCATCGCCGAGGTCGACGAGGCGTTGAAGGTCAAGGAAGAGGAAATCATGCAGGTGTGACCGGCGCGCCGCGCCGCCGCGCCAAGTGACAGGAACCCTGTGCAGACACCCGCTCACCCCCGGCACGTCGCCATCATCATGGACGGAAACGGGCGCTGGGCGCGCGCCCGGGGGCGTCCGCGCGCGTTCGGCCATCGCGAAGGCGTCGAGGCGGTGCGCCGCACCGTGCGGGCCGCCGGCGACCTCGGCCTCGAGTGGCTGACGCTGTTCGGGTTCTCGACCGAAAACTGGCGCCGCCCGGCGTCGGAAGTCGCCGACCTGATGGATCTGCTGCGCCGCTACGTCGACGCCGACCTCGACAAGCTGATCACCGACGGCGTTCGGATCCGGGTGATCGGCGGCCGCGAAAAACTGTCGCAAGATCTCATCGACATCATCGAACGCGCCGAGGAGCGAACCCGCGCCAACGCGCGGTTCAACCTCACGATCGCGTTCAACTACGGCGGCCGGGGCGAAATCGTTCGCGCCGCGCAGCGCCTCGCCGCCGAGGTCGCCGAGGGCCGGCTGGCCCCGGAAGACATCGACGACGCCCGCGTCGCCCAGGCGCTCGACACGGCCGGCGCGCCGGACCCGGATCTGGTGATCCGCACCAGCGGCGAAAAGCGAATTTCGAATTTCCTTCTGTGGCAGGCGGCCTACGCCGAATTCGTCTTCCTCGACGTGTTGTGGCCGGATTTCGCCAAGGCCGATCTCGAGGCCGCGATCGCGACCTACATGGGCCGGGAGCGTCGCTACGGCGGCGTCGAACATGCCGACGCGGGGTGACGCCGACGTCGCCGCGGCGCGGCGGCCGGCGGCGCGCGGCGAAGACGGCGCGGAGCTGTTCGCCCGAATCGCCTCGTCGGTGGTCCTGGCCCCGGCGGCGCTCGCCGCGGCGTGGATCGGCGGGCCGGTGTTCGCCGGCGTGATCGCCGCGGGCGGCGTGATCCTGGCCCGCGAATGGACCCGCATGACCGACCCCGACGGCCCCGATGTGGCGTTCGCGCTGGTCGGCGGCGGCGCGGCCGGAGCGACGATCGCGGCGTCGGCCGGGATCATCGAACTGGCTTGGGCCTGGATGGCGGCGATGGCGGCGGCGGCGTTCGTCGCGGCCTGGAAGCGGGGCCGCGCCTGGAGCGCCGGATTCGGGGTGATCTACGCCTCCGCGCCGGCCGCCTGCTTGGTGTGGCTGCGGTTGCAAGGCGACCCGATCGGAGCCGACCTCCTGACGTTTCTGTTCGCCTGCGTCTGGGGCGCCGACATCGGCGCCTACGCGGCCGGCCGGCTCGTCGGCGGGCCGCTGTTGCTGCCGACGCTCAGCCCCAAGAAGACCTGGGCCGGGCTCGCCGGCGGCGTCGTCCTGGCGGTGAGCTTCGGGGCCGCCGCGTCGCTGCTGACCGGCTGGCGGCCGATCGACGCCGGCCTCGTCGCCGGGGCCGCGGCCTTGGGCGCCGCCGGTTTGGCGGGCGATCTGTTTGAAAGCGCGCTGAAGCGCCGCTACGGCGTCAAGGACGCGGGCAGCTTGATCCCCGGCCATGGCGGACTGTTCGACCGCGTCGACAGTCTCATCGTCGCCTCGGTGGTCCTCGCCGCGTGGTTCGCCGTGGCGGGGTCGGCATGATCCGTCCGCCCTCCGACGCGGTGCTGGCGCGGCCGGTCACCATTCTCGGCGCCACCGGCTCGGTCGGCCTGGCGACGCTCGATCTGATCGCTGAAGCGCGGGCGCGCTGGGGCGAGGACGCCATCCCCATCGAGGCGCTGACGGCGCGCACGTCCGTCGATGAACTGGCGGCGTTGGCGAAAAAGTTCCGACCCAAGCTCGCGGTGGTTTCGGATCCGTCGTATCGGCGCGCCCTGGAATCCGCGCTGGCCGGAACCGGAGTCGAGGTCGCCGCCGGCGACCCGGCGGTGATCGAGGCGGCGCAGCGCCCGGCGCCGTGGGTGATGTCCGCCATCGTCGGCGCCGCCGGGCTGGAGCCGACGCTGGCCGCCGCGCGCCGCGGCGCGGCGATCGCCATCGCCAACAAGGAAGCGCTGGTGTGCGCCGGCGACCTGGTCACCGCCGAGGTCGCCCGCGGCGGCGGCGCGCTGTTGCCGGTGGACTCCGAACACAACGCGATCTTTCAGGCGCTGCGCGACGAAGACCTCGACCGGGTCGAGAAAATCACCCTGACCGCGTCCGGCGGCCCGTTCCGAACCTGGACCCTGGCGGAGATGGCGCGCGCGACGCCGGAGCAGGCGGTGGCTCACCCCAACTGGTCGATGGGGGCTAAGATTTCGGTCGACAGCGCGACGCTGATGAACAAGGGCCTCGAGCTGATCGAGGCGCGCTGCCTGTTCGGCGTCGAGACCGCGCGGCTCGACGCCGTGGTGCATCCGCAGTCCGTCGTCCACGGCCTGGTGGCGTTCTGCGACGGCTCCGTCCTCGCCCAACTCGGGGCCGCCGACATGCGGATCCCGATCGCGTCGGCGCTTGCGTGGCCGGAGCGGACGCCGACCGATGCGCCGCGCCTTGATCTCGCGGCGTTGCGGGAGCTGACATTCGAGCCGCCCGACCCGGTGCGCTTCCCATGTCTGGAATTGGCCCGCCACGCCATGGAATCCGGCCACCAGGCGACGGCCGTGCTCAACGCCGCGAATGAAGAAGCGGTGGCCGCGTTCCTTGACCGGAAGATCGCGTTTCTCGATATTCCCCGGATCGTCGAGGAAGCGCTCACGGCTCACGCGGGCGTTTCGACGAGTGACGACATCGGCGGCTTGGCCGAACGGCTCGATCTGGACCGGGCCGCCCGGAAAATCGCGCGCGACGCGGTCGGCCTCGCGGCCGTCTGACGGGGACGAGACAGGGAGTGCACACCTCGCCATGATCGTCTTCGCTTACGCTGCGGCGTTCTTGTTCGTGTTCTCGATCGTCGTGTTTTTTCACGAGATGGGCCACTTTTGGGTGGCGCGCGCCTGCGGCGTGAAAGTCGAAGCGTTCTCGCTCGGCTTCGGGCGCACGCTTTTGAGTCGCGTCGACAAGCACGGCACCGTCTGGCGTGTCGCCGCGATTCCGCTCGGCGGCTATGTGAAGTTTTTCGGCGACGCCGGCGCGGCGAGCAATCCCGACGCCGAACGCCTCAAGGAGCTGAAGGCCGAACTCGAAGCCGAACACGGGGCCGGCGCGGCCGAGGGGTGCTTCCACTTCAAGCCCGTGTGGCAGCGCGCGGCGGTCGTGGCCGCCGGGCCGATCGCCAACTTCATTCTCGCCTTCGTCATCTTCACCGCGATCATCGGCGGCTTCGGCGAGCAAGGCCGGGCGCCGCGGGTCGGCTCGGTGGTCGACGGCACGCCGGCCGCCGAAGCCGGCTTTCAGCACGGCGACCTGATCAAGACCGTCAACGGACGTCCGATCACCTTGTTCCGCGAACTGCAGCAGGAAATCGCCCTGTCGAGCGGCGACACCGTGGCGTTTCGCGTCGACCGCGACGGCGAACTCATCGGCCTGTCGGCGCGCGTCGAGCGGCGGACGATGGAAGACCCGTTCGGCGGCGAAATTCGTCAGGGATTTCTCGGCGTCTGCGGCGCCGCGCCGCTCGGGACGACGGCGGCGACGTCGATCGTGGCGACGTGTCCGGGCGTCGACACCGCGATCGAGCCGATGCGGCCGGGCGATGTCGTCATAAGCCGCTTCGGCCCTGTCGAATCTTTGCGCCGCGGCGCTGACATGACAT
>JAJFFL010000096.1 GCA_021776705.1 Alphaproteobacteria bacterium | reverse complement strand
TGAGTTCGCCGGCCTCCACGACCAAGCGGGCGACGGGATCGAGCGCGCCGGAATCAATGTCGGCGAGCACCTCGGCGAGAGCGCCGCCGGCGGCGTCGCCGTCAAGGCGCACGCGCACCACCCGGGCGCCGCCGCCGAACGCGTAAGCCCGCAGTTCGTCGGCGAGACGCGCCGGACCAGCCTTGAGGTCGGCGTCGGTGAGGTCGACGAGGGCGAACGGGTCGTCGGCGTCGGCGCCGAAACTGGCGGCGAGCGCCGCCCCGCGCGCGCGCACCTGGCCGCGGTCGGGTCCGTAAACCAGGGCGGCGGCGATGTCGGGGGCCGGCTTGGCGACGAAGGCGTCCGCCGCCGACGTGCTGATCTTCACGTGGTCTTCAGGGCGGCGAAGTGCAGGGAAAGCTCTGTCGCCAACCGTTTCGCCGCCAGTGTCGCGGCGCGTTCACGGGCGCTTTCTTCGGCCGCGATTTCGGCGAACGGCTGGTCCGGCGTGTCGAAGCTGGCGACCGCCGACACGGCGCCGCTTTTCATCAGGTCGCCGGTGGACTCGTCGATCAGCTGGTAGCGCACGCCGATGCTGATCTCGTAGCGTGTGGCGACGTCGTCGACTCGGATGCCGAGGCCGCGCCGGGTCAGCGTGTCTTGCGTTTTCAGCGTGTAGCGGGCCGACCCCTGGCCGCCGCGCGCGCCGAGGTCGTCGAGCAGCGATTGGCGCAAGATGTAGGCGACGCGGCCTTCGCCGGTTTCCACCCGGATGTCGCGCAGCGCCGTCGTCACGCCGGTGTTTTCCGCATACAGAGGAGAAAAGCCGCAGGCGGACAAACTTAGGGCCGCCACCGCCAGGGCCACTGTCAGAATCGTCCGCATGATCACCCCGCCACAATGTTGATGATCCGGTCGGGCACCACGATGACCTTCCGAACCGTCAGCCCTTCAAGCGCCCGCGCCACGCCGTCGTCGGCGCGCGCCCGGGCTTCCGCGTCTTCGGCCGTCAGCGCCGCGCCGCGGGCCGCCCGCAGTTCGCCGCGCTTCTTGCCGTTGACCTGGATAGGCAACACCACCGTGTCGTCGGCGGCAAGCTCTCGGTCCCAGTCGGGCCAACGCGCCTCGCTGACGAGCCCCGGGCCGCCGAGCCGCGCCCAGCACTCTTCCGCCAGGTGCGGCATGAATGGCGCGACCAGCCGCGCGAGCACGCCGAGCCCTTCGGCGCGCGCCGCCAAGACGTCCGGCGCGGTCCCGTCGACCTTGCGGATTTCGTTGACGAATTCGTGCACGTGGGCGACCGCGACGTTGAAGCGAAAACCGTCGACGCCGTCGGTCACGGCCTTGATCGCCTTGTGGGTCAGCTTGCGCAGCGCCAGCGCTTCGCCGCCGACGTCGCCGACCGGGTCCAGCGGGCCGGGCGCGCCGTCGGGGAGGGCGTCGACCGTCGACCACAGGCGCTGGATGAACCGCCACGCCCCTTCGACGCCGGCGTCGGTCCATTCCACATCGCGTTCCGGCGGGCTGTCGGACAGCACGAACCAGCGCGCCACGTCGGCCCCGTAATCGGCGACGAAGGAATCAAGCGCGACGACGTTGCGCTTCGACTTCGACATTTTCTCGACGTGGCCCCGTTCGACGCTCTCGCCGGTCGCGGTTTCGACCGCCGCGCCGTCGTTCAGCTCGACCTCGTCGGGGGAGAGCCAGGCGCCGGCCGCGGACGTGTAGGTTTCGTGCGTGACCATGCCCTGGGTGAACAGGCCGGCGAACGGTTCGCCGGCGGGCAGATCGATGAGGTCGCAGTCGCGCAGCGCCCGGGAGATAAAGCGGGCGTACAGCAGATGCAGCACCGCGTGCTCGACGCCGCCGACGTATTGATCGACCGGCAGCCAATAGCGGACCTGATCCTTGTCGACCGGGCGGTCGGTCAAATTTCCGGACGCGAACCGGAATTGGTACCAGGACGAGTCGACAAAGGTGTCGAGCGTGTCGGTCTCGCGCTCGGCGGCGGCGCCGCAGGCCGGGCAATCGACATGTTTCCACGTCGGGTGCCGGACGAGGGGGTTTCCGGGTTGGTCGAAGGCGACGTCGTCGGGCAGCAGCACCGGCAGCTGTTCGTCGGGAACCGGAACGACGCCGCACGACCCGCACCGGATCGCCGGGATCGGACAGCCCCAGTAGCGTTGCCGCGACACGCCCCAGTCGCGCAACCGCCACGTCGTCGCGCCTTCGCCGCGGCCGAGCTTCTCCAACTTGGCGATGGCGGCGGCGATGGCGTCGTCCGTGGACAGACCGTCAAGAAAGTCGGAATTGTAGATCACGCCCGGACCGACGTAGGCCTCGGTCTCGATCGCGTGCGTCGCCGCGTCGGCGCCTGGCGGCAACACCACCGGCTTCACCGGCAAGCCGTACTTGCGCGAAAAATCGAGATCGCGCTGATCGCCGGCGGGCGACCCGAAGATCGCCCCGGCGCCGTAGGTCGACAGCACGAAGTTGGCGGCCCAAACCGGCAACTCCCAGTTCGGATCGAATGGGTGGCGGACCTTGAGACCCAGGTCGACGCCCAGCTTCGGGGCCTTTTCGATCGCTTCTTCGGAGGTTCCGAGCTTGGCGGTTTCGGCGAGGAAGGCGGCGACCTCCGGCCGGTCGGCCAGACGTCGGGTGATCGGATGGTCGGGGGCCAGCGCCAAAAAGCTTGCGCCGTAGAGGGTGTCGGGACGGGTGGTGAAGACGTCGATGTCCGTCGCGCCGTCGGGGGCCGGGGAGGTTAAGGCCCAGCGAATCGTGGCGCCGCGACTCTTGCCGATCCAATTGGCCTGCATGGCGCGAACTTTGTCTGGCCACCGATTAAGGGTTTCGATCCCTGACAGCAGGTCATCCGCATACGCCGTGATCTTAAAGAACCACTGTTCGAGCTCGCGGGTTTCGACCGGCGCGCCGGAACGCCAGCCCTTGCCGTCGATCACTTGTTCGTTGGCGAGCACGGTTTGGTCGACCGGATCCCAATTGACCTTCGACCGCTTGCGGCAGACCAGATCCTTTTTCCACAGGGCCAGAAATATCTTCTGCTGATGAGCGTAGTATTCCGGGTCGCAGGTGGCGAACTCGCGGCTCCAGTCGATCGACAAGCCGAGCAGTTGCAGGTCCGCCCGCATCGCCGCGATGTTGGCGTGGGTCCAGGTCTTGGGGTGGACGCCGCCCTTCATCGCCGCGTTTTCGGCCGGCATGCCGAACGCGTCCCAGCCCATCGGATGCAGCACGTTGAAGCCGCGCATGCGCTTGAACCGGGCCACGACGTCGCCCATCGCGTAGTTGCGGGTGTGGCCGATGTGGATTTTCCCCGACGGGTAGGGGAACATCTCCAAAACGTAAGCTTTCGGCGCGTCGCCGGCCTGCGCCGGGGTCAAGGCGCGGAACACGTCACGCTCCGCCCAGGCGGCGCGCCATTTGGGCTCCGATTCCTTCGGATTGTAGCGGGTCATGGGCGTCGAGCCGCCTTCGCCGTTCTGAATGCGTGACGTGGAGCGTTCTATTCGAGGGTGGCGATACGCAGCTCGCGGGCCCGGGTGAGGATGGCCCCTTCGATCTCGCGCGCGGTGTCCGGCGAGGCGACGGCGTCCATCCAGGAGCTGCGGGACGCGTCGTAAATCTGCCGGTTCACGTTGACCCGAACTCCGTCGGCGCGGAGCCTCGTGTCGAGGATGTAGACGGTAAGCCGGAACCGCTCATTCTGAATTTCGGGGTTCACGTACCATTCGGTGTTGATCACCCCGCCGTAAGGGTCGGCGGAGTCCAGCGGCATGAAATCGATGGTGTCGAGGCTGGCGCGCCACAAGAAGCTGTTGACGCCGATTTCGCTCGATTCATTCTTTTTGGACCCGCCCAGGCCGCATCCGACGGCGAAGCCGACGATCAACAGCGCCGTGAAAACTGCGCGAAAGCGATGAGGCATGGGAATCGAACTCCGTGGGAAGGGCTGTCCAACAGCGACGTATAACCACGCCGGGCCGGGAGCGCCAGTCGTGAGGCTGTACAAGGCCCGCGTGGCTTTTCCGGCACACTTCCAGATCAATCCGCGTCCTACTTGCAACGCCGGCTTGGACCGGCGGCCATCCTGATGAATCATGCGTTTCGACCTGGGGGGACGGGTCGGCTGGGCGGCTGCGGTGCAGGTCGAAAGACCGGGGGCGCGCTGCGGTCGCCGCCGACGCACCGCCCCGGATTAGGGGGAAATTAGGCAACTCCTCCCTATATGGATGTGGTAGGTTTTTGTTGGGACGAATCAGCAGGGCGTCATGGTTCGAATCGGGCTGCAATCGTTGACCGTCGCGGGGGCGCTTCTGGCGCTCACAGCGACGGCGCACGCCCAAGTCGCCGACGCGGCCAAGCCGAAGATCGCGCTCGACCTCGACTCCCGCATCGAGACCCCGGACATTTCGGTTCCCGAACTCACGACCCCGACGCTGTCCGTCGGCGCCGACCCTGAACCGGTGTGGCGTGAAGCGCTGTCGTTCGATCTCGACGACCGCGGCGGCCGCGCCGATTGGGACACGACGTTGGACTTCGACACCAGTTCGCTGATTGAGTTCAACACCGGCCGCAAGTGGGGCTTCACCCTGGGACTGCAGCGTCTCGACCGCGACACCACCCAATACGAAGGTCTGAGCGCGGGGGCGTTTTACAATTTGACGCCACGCATGCGCATCGGCGGCGCGTTTGAGTTTACGGCTCAGGACGAGGGCCTGGTGCCGGGCGAACGGCCTGAAAAAGCGCCGGAAATCAAACTCGAGTCGGCGTTCAAGTTCTAACGGTCACGGGTCGGCGAAAGCGCCGATCGCGGCGATCCCGCAACACCCCGATCCAAGCAGCTGCTGCGCGTTGCCGGCGTCGATTCCGCCGAGCGCATAGACCGGCGTTTTTGCGCCTCCGACCAGCGTCGCGAACGCGTCGGCCCCGAGCGGCTTGCCGGCGGAAGGGCTGTTGCTGGCGAACACCGGCCCCAGGACGGCGGCGTCCGCGTCGGCGCGCGCCGCTTGCGACAGAGCTTTCGAGGAATGCGCGGCGATCAAGGTCAGCTTGTCGGGTTGGTGCCGCTTGTAGGAGGCGGCGTCGGCGAATTGGGCTTCCGGCCAGTGCACGCCGGCGGCTCCGACGACGGCGGCCAAATCCGCATCCGCGCCGATCAGCAGCGTCAGCTTGCGTGCCGCGGCGATCTCGGCGAGCTGCATCGAGGCCATGCGCGGCCCGGGCAGTCCGAAGTGACGCAGCACGATCCCGGCGCCTTCCGGCAGCCGCGCGGCTATGGCGGCCGGATCCGGCGTGCGCTCGGGATCGGTCATGAACAACAACGCGGGCAGGGCGCTCGGGGCGCCCGACGCGGCGTGCAGTTCGGCCGCGATTCTGGACAGTTCCTCGATCCCGGCGTAGGCGGTCGTCGCCATGAACACGGTCCCTTCCGACATTCCCCGATTGCGCGAATCCATTCTGACGCGAATCGTCCAGGCGGCGAAAGCCGCAGGGCGCGCGCCGGGCGACGTCGCCTTGGTGGCGGTCTCCAAGAAACAACCGGCTGGCCGCGTCGACGCGGCGCTCGCCGCCGGACAACGGATTTTTGGGGAGAACCGAGTCCAGGAAGCGGCGGAGCGATGGGAGTCGCGCCGCTCGGCGCACCCGGATCTGGAGTTGCGGCTGATCGGGCCGCTGCAGTCGAAGAAAACCAAGCGTGCGGTCGAGCTGTTCGACGTCATCGAATCCCTCGACCGTGAAAAACTGGCGCGCGCGTTGGTCGCCGCCGCCGTTGAGACGGGGCGCCTGCCGCGGCTCTTTGTGCAGGTGAACACCGGCGAAGAGCCGCAAAAGGCCGGCGTCGCCCCGGGGCGGGCGGAGGCGTTTCTCGACCTGGTGCGCGATTCCTGCGGTCTCGCCGTCGAAGGCCTGATGTGCATCCCGCCGGCCGACGAGGAGCCGGCGCCGCACTTTGCGCTGCTCGCCGACTTGGCCGAGCGTTGCGGGGTTGAAAAGTTGTCGATGGGCATGAGCGCCGACTTCGAGACCGCGATCCGCTACGGCGCGACCAGCGTGCGCGTCGGTTCGGCGCTGTTCGGCGCGCGCGAGGCGTGACTCGGTGGCGTGCCGCGACGTTCAACGTTGAGAACATGCGGCTGCGGCGACGCCCCGCATCGCGGGAGACGGCCGATTGCGCCATGGTGAGCCGCGAACGGACCTGAATCGAGGCGCTCATGGCCGACATCGTCATCATCTACGGCACCACCGAAGGCCAAACGCGCAAGATCGCGCGCCACGCCGCCGACTACCTGACGCGCGAAAAACATCACGTGTCGCTGATCGACGCGGCCGACGCCCCGGAGGACCTTGACGACCGCATCGCCAAGGCCGACGGCGTCGTGCTCGCCGCCTCCGTCCACATGGCTCGGCACAACGCGGCGGTCGCCCGCGTCGTCGACACCCACAAGGCGGCGCTGGACGCCAAGCCTGGGGCGTTCGTTTCAGTCAGCCTCGGCATTCTGTCGGAAGACGCCGACGAGCGCGCCGAGGCCGAGGCCTACGCCGCCGACTTCTTTCACACCGTCGGCTGGACGCCGCGCGCGGTTCTGCACGCCGCCGGGGCGCTTCGAAACGCGGAGTACGACTGGATCAAACGTTGGATGATGCGGCGAATCGCCCGCCAGCGCGGCGAGCCGTTTCAAGCCGGAGTCGATCAGGAATACACCGACTGGCGGGCGCTGGAGGCGTTCGTTGAAGGGTTCGCGAAATCGTTGTCCGTCTGATCCAGGGGGCGGCGGCGGCGAATTTCGTCAACCAAAACTGACTTTAGTCGCGCGAACGGCGTTGATCACCGCAACATTCCTGGCCAATATCCCGGCCGATGGCCGCCCTCAAGACAATCCTCATCGTTGACGACGACGACGACCTGCGCGCCGCCTTGTGCGAGCAGTTCGAATTGTACGACGAGTTCCGCGTCGAAGACGTCGGCCGCGCCGGCGACGGCGTGAGGTTCGCCCGCGACAGCCGCGTCGACCTCGTGATCCTCGACGTCGACTTGCCCGACATGGACGGGCGCGAAGCTTGCAAGCTGATGCGGAAGAACGGCGTCACCGCGCCGATCTTGATGCTGACCGGGCAGGACACGGACGCCGACCAGGTGCTGGGCCTGGAGGCCGGCGCCAACGACTACGTGGTCAAACCGTTCAAGTTTCAGGTGTTGCTCGCCCGCGTGCGCGCGCATTTGCGCAGCCACGAGGCGAGCGAGGACGCGATTTTTCAGATTGGGCCGTACGAGTTCCGCCCGGCGATGAAAATTCTGGTGACGTCGGAAGAGAAGAAGATTCGGCTCACCGAGAAGGAAACCAACATCCTCAAGTACTTGTTCCGGTCAGGGTCGAAAGCGGTCGGCCGCGACGAACTCCTGCACGAGGTTTGGGGTTACAACTCCGGCGTCACCACCCATACGCTGGAGACTCATGTTTACCGGCTCCGCCAAAAGATCGAACCGGATCCGGCCAACGCCCGCCTGCTGGTCACCGAAAGCGGCGGCTACCGGCTGATCCCTTGAGGCGATTCAACCGCGCCGCCGATTTGAACTGAGCGGACGCCATGCGCCTCATCGAAGCGACGTTTCCGACCGAGTACCGGGATCAGGTGACGACCGCCGTGGCGGGCGCCGAGCCCGTGGACTGGCGCGCGACGAACGACGGCGGCGACGGGCGCTGCGTCGTCCGCGCTCTCGTCGCGCAGGGCGACGGCCAAAAGCTCATCGACATGTTGCAGTCGATTTTCGACGGCGTCGACGGGTGGCGGGTGGTCGTGCTGCCGGTCGAGGCCACCGCGCCGACTCTCGAAAGTTCCGACACCCAGGCCGACGAAACCAAGCGCCGGACCATGGCGTTGCGCGAAGAGATCTTTCAGGACGTGGCCGACGGGGCCCGTCTGGGCCCGGACTTTTTCGTGCTCACGGTCTTGTCGACGGTCGTGGCGGCGATCGGACTCAACGCCGACAACGTCGCCGTCGTCATCGGCGCCATGGTGATCGCGCCGCTTCTCGGCCCGATCCTGGCGTTCTCATTCGCCGGCGCTCTGGGCGATCTCAAGTTGATGCTGCGATCCGGCCGCGCGGCTTTGTCCGGCTTCGGCGTCGGCGGGCTGACGGCGGTGCTGATCGGGGCGGCGGTTCCGGTGAATCTGTCGAGCCGCGAGCTGATCAGCCGCGCCGATCTCGGACTCGACAGCGTCGCTCTCGCGCTCGCCTCCGGCGCCGCGGCCGCGTTGTCGATCGTGACCGGAATCTCAAGCGCCTTGGTCGGCGTCATGGTCGCCGTCGCCTTGGTGCCGCCGGCGGCCGCGATCGGACTCTTTCTCGGGGCGGGGGAGCCGGGACTGGCGGCCAAGGCGGCGATGCTGCTGGCGGTCAACGTCGTGTGCGTCAACCTCGCCGCGCAAGTGGTCTACGCCTGGAAAGGCGTGCACCCGCGCACCTGGCTGGAACGCAAGTCGGCGGCCCGATCGGCGCGGATCAATTTCGCGGTGTGGACAGCCTTGCTCGTCGCGCTCGTCAGCCTGGTGGTCTTGACGCGTCAAACTTAGCGGAATCGCCCGCCCGACGGCGCGATCAGGTTGAGCCAGGCGCCGAACGTCGCCGCGCCGACTCCGACCGCCGACCACAGGCGTTCGCTTTCGCTCATGTCGAATCGCAACACCACGTACATCGTCGCGAATCCCGCCGCGGCGATCAGGAAACCGGGCACGAACAAATCGACGGCGTTCTGCATCGCGCGCATCGGCTTGCCGTAGGCGCGCACGAAGCCGACCAGGAAAAATGCAATTGCGGACGCGACGAGAACGGGCAGCATCGTTTCGGAATACCTTCCGCGCGCCGCGCCGTCAGGGGGTGAAACGCAGGGTCACCGGCACGTGATCTGACGGTTTCTCCCAAGTTCGGGTGTTGTGGTGGACGCCGAACCCGCCGCGTCCGCCGGCGACAGCCTCGGCCAGCAACGCCGGGGAGGCCCACATGTGGTCAAGCCGCCAGCCCGGACTTTCCGGCGACCAGGCCTTGACCCGGTACGACCACCAGGTCGGCATTTGTTCGGGTTCCGGGATCACGGCGCGGCCAATGTCGACGAATCCGCCGGCGTCGCGCGCCTTGGCGTAGGCTTCCGCCTCGACCGGCGTATGGCCGACGTACTTCAACAAGCGCTTGTGGTTGTGCACGTCGTGCTCGCCGGGAGCCACGTTGAGATCGCCGACCACGATCACCGGCTGCTTTTCCAGCCGCGCCCGGTCCTTCTTGAAGGTTTTCGCGAGACGCGCCCAAAAATCGAGCTTGTGCGCGAATTTGTCGTTGATCTCAGGGTCGGGTTCGTCGCCGCCGGACGGAACGTAGAAATTGTGAATCTCGACGCCGGCGATTTTCGACACCGCGACCCGGGCCTGGCCGCGGGCGCAGTGCTTCGGCTCCGGCAGCGGTTCGAGCGGCAGCCGTGAGACGGTGGCGACGCCGTGGTGACCTTTTTGCCCGCGAACTTGAATGTGCTTGTAGCCGGCCTTTTCGAACGCCTTGATCGGAAAGTCGGCGTCCTGGCACTTGATCTCCTGAAGGCAGATCACGTCGAGATCCGCTTCTTTCAAGAATCGAGTCACCGAGTCGACGCGCAAGCGAACCGAGTTGATGTTCCAAGTGGCGATCGAAAAGCTCATTGCGGTCTTAAAGCACGTTGTAGGTCAGCCCGGCGAGCCCGATCGGCCAGCGCCCGCGGCCGAACAGCGCGAAGCGGTCGAGAAACGGATGCTGGACGTCGTCGACGTCGTCATCGGCGGCGAGCATGGCGAGCGCCGCGGTGTGGGCGGCTTGGACGAATCCGCCGGCGGCGGCGTTGAGCAGCCCGGCGTCTTCGATGTCCCAAAGGCTGTCGGCTTCTTCCGCCGCGCGCTTCGCGGCCTCGCCGGCCTTTTCCGCGATCAACGTCAGTCCGGTGCGCAGGGCCTCTTCGTCGAGACGGGCGAGAACCGCGTCCGTCGCCGCGGCGCGCATCAGCTCCTCGGCCTCCCAGCCCGCCGGGTCGACGTCGAGCGCGAGCGCCGCGTCGGCGGCGTCCTCCCAATTCCCAAGCGCGGCGGCTTCGGCGTCCGGAAAACCAAGCCCATCGAGAAACGCCCGCGCAAGCCGACGGTCGCGCGCGTCGAGCGGTTCGCCGAGACGCACGAACAACGGCGTTTCAATCAGCTGCTCCGCGAACCCTCGCGCCCGGTACAGCAGCGGGATTTCCTGGAGAAGCGCCACAAAGTCGGGGTCGTCGGGGGGAGGCGGGGATTCGGTCATGCCAGGCGGCGATAGCGGCGCCGGTCGTGGCGTGCAAGCGCGCAAAAAAGCGCCCGATCGAGAGGGGGTCGATCGGGCGCTTCATTTGCGCTCACGGCGCCTGCGTCGGGAGGGGATTTTCCGACGCGACGGCTGCGGATCTGGATATCGACAGCGGGGGGACGACGCCGACCGTTTCCGCAGCTTGCTGTGTCATTAGAGACACATTCGCCAGAAAAATCAACGATTACGTTTCCGTAACGTTGAACGTGTCCGCAGCGCAACGCGGCGCCGGCTTACCGCGGCCGACGGCGCGGCCGGTCGTCCCGCAGCACGAACAGTTTCGGGTCGATGTCGACGCCGCGCACGACATCGAGAAGCGACACACGAACTTGCTGATCGAGCGAATCAGTGACGATCCATTCGCGCAGTTCGAGGCTCGGCGCGGCGAAAATCAGGGTGATCCGGCCTTCCGTTTCGCCGGACGGATCTTCGGCCGTGATCGCCAATTCGCCGTCGCGCTGCTCGACGTCGACGATGCGCGCGTCCTTGGCCAAATCGACGTTTGATTTCAGGAACAGATTCAGCGGGGTCTGACCGATCGGCACGCGGTCGACGGTGTCGAGCTCGCGGTCCTTGTGGGCCACCGTGGCCCCGTCGGACACGATCAACGACGGATGCGGCGCGTCATACTCGAACCGCACCCGGCCCGGACGGTCGAGATAAAAAGCGCCTTCCGCGGATGACCCGTCGGACGCGGTTTGCAGGAACCGGCCCTGCATCGTGTTGAGGGCGTCGAGATAGGCGCTGGCGCGATCCACCGCCGCGTCGGCGTCGAAGGTCGCGGCGGTTTCTGCCGCCGTCGCCGAGGCCGGCACGGCGTCCTGGACGCCGGCGCCGAACAACAGCGCAAGAACGCCGACGGCGGCGGGAAGTAGGGGCGTGGTCATGGACGTTCGTCCTTGTGTTGCGAGCCTGGGTCCGACCGTGGCGGGTCGCGGCTGAACCACGGCTGAAGCCGAAAGCCGCCGCGCCGTCAAGCGCTGGCCCGATCAACGCCGTTTTCGCGGCGATTTCGCGGCGGTCCGGCGGGTCGCCACTGGTTGTGGATAAGGTTAATGTCGCGGCGGGTGACCCGCCCCGCATGCCCGCCACGCGTGCGGATACGGGATGGAGGGGGACGATGGCCATCACCGACATGCCGGCGGCGCGCGCGGCGCAGGACGACTCGCGCGCGGACGTGGGCTGGAAAGCCATGGGCGTGATCGTGTTCGCGTCGCTCCTGGCGTGGCTCGCGTTCTGGTCGACGTCCGGCAACCTCGACGACGAAGGCGCCGCGCGCGACGTTTCCGAACTCGCCGGTCTTTGGGTCTATGGCGCGCTCGGCGTCTTCTTGCTGGCGTTGGCCCTGGGTCCCGGCGTCGTCGAGCGCGCCGGAACGACAGCGGCGCGGTTCCGGCGGTTTGGCGGACTTTTCTATTTCCTCGCGCTTCCCGCGATCGCCGCGGATTGGCTGCTGCGCAACCCGATCGCCTGGATCATCGGCGTCAATCTGCGCGGTCTCGTGTTGCGCTACGGCTTGATTTTTCTGCACGTCGGGCTGGCCGCCTTCGCGGTCTGGGTGGTGCCGCGCGAGTGGCCGGAATATTCCTACCTGTCGTTCGTCGGACTCGGCTGGGCTTTCGTCGCGTCGATCGCAGTCGTGCGCAAGTGGATGTGGGTCGAGGCCCAGTTTGAAGCCGCGAGCGATCGGATGAACGGCGTCGACGCTTCCGATCTTCCCGATCTGCGCGACGAGGCGTTGGTTTCGCTGCTGCTGTTCTTCGCGGCGGTTCCGGTCGCCTTGTGGCAGGCGAACACCCTGTTCGATCTGTTCGTCTTCACCGGCGAGGGTACGCCGTCTCCATTCCACTGGATCGGATTTTTCGGCGCCGAACTGGTCAAAGCCGTGCCCTTGGTCGATTGGGCGGAGGTCTACGAAGTGGGCAGCGAAACCCACTTTCACCCGAACGGCGCCGCCGGGCGACATGTCGTGTTCGTGACCCGGATCATCGTCGACTTGGTCCTTCTCGGCGCGCTCTTGCACGCGCTGGAGCGCATGGGGCGAATTTCGCGGCAACGCCGCGAGTTCGACGCCGGCCTGCGGACGCTGGTCGACCCGTTTCTGGAGAACAAGATTTTCGCCGGACTGGTGGCGCAGGCGCGCGCGCGCGCTGGCTCCTGGGTCCAAAACCAGCCGCCCGTGCAGCTTGGCCATCTCGCCAACTATGATCTCTCGCGACTTGTGGCCCGGGCCGCGTCCGGCGACGCCGACGTGCGCGCGCTGGCGCTTCACGCGGCGAACCGGCCAGGGGCCGCGGTCCAGTTCTCGGCCCTCGCGCAGGACCGCCTGAAAAAGGAAAGCCACGCCGGGGTCGTGCGCCTCATCGTTCACCAACTGCGCCGCAACGCCGACTGGTCGGCCCTGACGCTGTTGGCC
Source organism: Alphaproteobacteria bacterium (assembly GCA_021776705.1). Lineage (GTDB taxonomy): Bacteria > Pseudomonadota > Alphaproteobacteria > Caulobacterales > Maricaulaceae > JAJFFL01. Next base: position 596 of record JAJFFL010000096.1, on the reverse strand, counting down.
GAGGTCGCGACGTCTTTCGGCGGCTTGAGCAAGGCGGAGCGTTTCCGCGTTCGAGTCGAGGCGGCGGCGGCGGTTTCCGAGATCGCGGCGCGCGTCCACGCCGATCCGCAAAACCGGAAGGCGGCGGAGTCGGTGATTGAGAAGATCGGCGACGCGTTGGGTGACAGCTCGCAATGGCAGACTCGCGCCGCGATCGCGCGCGCCATTCTCGCGTCCCGGATACCGGCCGGATTCCGCAAGGTTCGCGACCATTTCGCGTGGGAGCTCAAGCGCGGCGCCGCCGCCGCGATTCCGGCGCTCGCCGACGCCATGGCGTCGGCGGCTTACGCGCAGTCGCCGACTGTCGTTGGCCACGCGATCGACGCCATGCAGAAGGTCGCGAAAACGTACTCCGAGAGAAACGGCCCGGCGAACGAATCAGCCGCGCGCGCCCTTGGCGACGCGATCGATCGAATGCGGGCCGCCGCCGCCTAGATTTCGCCGCTCATTTGCGGCGGGGCGGGGGCGAGGATCTCGCGCGTGCCGGCGTGGTTGGCGGCCGACACGACGCCTTCGGCTTCAAGCCGCTCCATCAGCGTGGCGGCGCGGTTGTAGCC
>JAJFFL010000095.1 GCA_021776705.1 Alphaproteobacteria bacterium | reverse complement strand
CGTCATCGTATAATACGTGCCCCCCTTCACCGTGGCGTCGTTGCCCCCCCCCCCCACCTCGCGGCCGCAGACGCGGCCGACGCCGGTGATCAGGCCCGCCCCGTTGACGTCGCCCTCGTACATGCCGTCGGCGGCGAGCGGGCTCAGCTCCAGGAACGGGGCGCCGGAATCGAGCAGCCGCTCGACGCGCTGGCGCGGCAGCAGCTTGCCGCGCGACAGATGGCGCTCGCGCGAGCGTTCGGAGCCGCCGAGCGCGGCGGCCGCGGTCTTGGCGCGCAGCTCCTCGACCAGAACGCCCATCGCCTTGGCGTTGGCTTTGAAGCCGTCGGCGTTCGGATCAATGTCGGACTTCAAAACGGACATGCGAGCCCCCGGGTGCGTCGGCGCGCAATCAAGCACGAGCCGCCCGGAGGCTCAACGCGCATCCGCTCGACGCCTTCCACGCATCATAGAGGCGAAGGTCGACCAGGGAGTCGCGCCATGAACGCCAAGATCGCCGTCGTCGCCGTCGCCGCCGTGATCGGCGTCGCCGCCCATGTGTCCGCGACGGCGTCGGTCGCGACGCCGGCCGCGGGCGGCCCCGTCGCGACGCAGGCGCACGGCTAGGCGGTGCGCCGACAGCTCGACGTTCGCGCCGAAAACGTGCCCTGCGGCGTCGCGATGTCGAGCCGCCAGTCGAACGAGTTCTCCGTCACCTTGTGGAACACCGAGCGCACCGTCACGCCGTCGGCCTGGCCCGGCGTCTCGATCGCGATCGCGCCCTCTTCTCCGATATCGACCGTGGTCCAGCGGCTGGCGGCGAAGTTCGGCGCGGCGGTGTAGTCGACCACCCAGGCCGCGTTTGCGTCGTCGTAGAGATAAGTCATGACGCCGACGCCGCTCTCCGCGTAGGTGTGATTGATGTAGCCGTAGCCGTTGAGATAGTGCTGGCCGTGGACCCGGCGCCTTTCGATCGTCGGCTCGGCGCCCTGGGCGAAGACGGTGTCGACGCAGTCCCACCGCCCGACCATGAAGTCATAGGCCGCGACCGCGTCCGGCGCGTCCGGGTTGAGACGGCCGAACGGCTGCGCGGGACTCGGCTCGTGCGCGTCGAAGAAGACGCCCGGCGCGGCGCCGGTCGTGGAGGCGCAGGCGGCGGCCGACAGAACGGCCGCGGCGGCGACGGCGCGCGTGCGGATCATGACGCTCTCTCCGATTGACTTGCCCCTGCGCCTATTTCATCAGCGCCGGCGGCCCCGCCGCAACCAGCCGAGTCCCCCTCCGCCTCACGAACGCCGCGTCTGGACGCTTTGCGCGAACTCTCACACACACGTGACGACGTCGACGGCCGACGGCGCTTTTCGACCGAGCCACGTCCATTCTATGGTTTCCGCCGAACCTGAGGGAGCACCGCGCATGCGCCTTGTCGCCGCACTTTTCGCCGCCGCCGTCGCGGCCGCCGCCGTCGCCCAGGACGGCGCCGCGCCGGCCCCGCGGCGCATCGACATCGTGCCGCCGTACAAGGACATCGAGGTGGCGCTCGACGCCCATCTCGCGTCCGGCGACTACGACCCGCAGGTCGACGCCCGGCTGTCGGTCGACTTGGCCAACGCGCACGCCCGCGAGGCGGATTACACGCAAGCGAAAAACGTTCTCGAAGACGCCCTCCGCCGCAACCGCAAGGCCGACGACGACCCGCTCGTCGGCGCCTATCTCCACGACACGCTCGCCAACGTCGAAGCCCACCGCGGCGAGCTTGCCGAACAGCGCAAGCACCGGCAGGCGAGTTTCGACGCGCTGCGCGAGGTGTTTGGAGAAAGCCACGAAGCCGTCGGCCTCGCGAAGCTGCGCTTCGCCAACGCGGTTCTCGCCGAGGCGCCGGAGAATCCGTCGTATTCCATCAGCCCGCTGGCCAACATGCAGATGGGCGGAATCGTGCCGCAGATCGTGCGCTACCCGTTGGCGAACACGGCGCGCGACATGCTCGCGGACGTCGAGGCGACCGCGGCGGGCGCGCAAGGCCCGACGCATCCGCTGACGCTCCTGGCGCGCTTCAACCGGGTCGAACTGGAAATCGGCCAAGGTGCGTTCGACGACGCCCAAGCCTTGTTGACCGGCGCCGTCGACAGCCTCTCGGCCGCGCCCGAAACGCCGCCGCAGTTTTTGTTCCGCGCCGTCGTTCTCGAGGCGCAGCTGCGCCGGGCCGAAGGCGACCCGGCCGGCGTCGAAGCCGCGATCGCGCGGCTGTTGGAGATGCGGCTCGAGGCGCCGGAGCCCATCCTGGTCTTGGAGTTCGACTACGACTCGGCGCTCGACGAGTCCGCGAGCCTCGCCTACCAGGCCGCCGTCGGCAACGGTCTGGACGCCGGCCGCGGCGGCCAATCGCGGATTGCGGGTTCCTGGGTCGACATCGGCTATTGCGTCACCGACAAGGGGCGCGTCGCCGACATCAAGATCGTCGGGCACCACGGGTCGACGGCGTGGCACGACGGGCTCGTCACGGAACTCGTGACGCGGCGCTACTACCCGCGGACGGTGGCCGGCGCATTCGACGATTGCGCCTACCGGCTGCAGCGGTTCACCGCCGAGGCCGCGACCATCCGCTGGACCGGCAGCCGCCTGAAGCGCAAGTCCGCCTACACGTACCTTTTGGTTGAGGACCGTCTCGACGATCGCGGCGTCGCCAGCCCTCTTTTCAACGGCAATTGACGCGGTCGCCCCGCCTCTGACTTGCGCAAAACCGCGACGCTCGGCATCACGGGGGTCATGCGTCCGAGCCTGGCCGACCTGCCTTTTCTCCGCGGCGCCTCGAAACGGGCGTTGAAATCGGCTGAATCGGCCTCGGAGTGGTTCTCCGTGCCCGGCGGCTGGTCCTTGTTCCAGGCTGGGGATCCGGCCGACGCGGCCTATTTCGTGGTTTCCGGCGCGCTCGTCGTTCATCAGCCCTCCCCGGACGGACAGGACGACATCATTGGCCACATCCGCGCCGGCGAGCCGGTCGGCGAAATGGCGCTAATCGCCGGCGACGTGCATTCGGCCTCGGTGTCGGCGCTGCGCGACACCGAGGTCATCGCCCTCAAACGCGCCGACTTCCAAAAGCTCGTCCGCGCCTATCCCGAGTTCATGCAGAGCCTGTCGCGGCTGATGCTGATGCGGGCCCGCGAAACCCGGCACGGCCGGGTGCGGTCCGAACCGCGGATGTTCGCTCTGTTTTCGACCTCGCCGTCGATCGACATCGACGGCTTCGCGCGCCGCATCGCGCGCCACATCGAGGCGCTGGGACGCAAGTGCGCGATTGTCGGCGAAGAAGCCGAAGACCGGCCCTCGGCGTTTTTCGATGAACTCGAGCGCGACAACGACATCGTGATGCTTGTGGCGCCGATGAACGAAAGCGCCTGGTTTCGAATTTGCCTGCGGCAGGCCGACCGGATGTGGGTGGTGGCGCGGCGCGACGCGCGGCCCTCGACGCCGATGCCTCTGTCGCCCGACGACAATTCGCCGGCGCGCCGTTTCCGCCTCGTCGACGTGATCATCCTGGAGGAAGGCGGGCCGACGGCCTGCGATCCGAGACTCTGGCTCGACGCCGTCGCCGGCGTGCGCCTGTTCCGCTGGCGCGGCGACGCCGACTCGCGGCGCCTGGCGCGCACCTTGTGCGCCGTGTCGGTGGGGGTCGTGCTGTCCGGAGGCGGCGCGCGCGCCTACGCGCACGTCGGCGCGGTGCGGGCGTTTCGCGAGGCCGGGCTGCCGATCGACTTCGTCGGCGGCGCAAGCATGGGCGGCATCGTCGCGGCGGGAGTCGCCATGGGGTGGAACGACGACGAGATCGAAGCGCGCATACGCGACGCGTTCGTGATGTCGAACCCGATCGCCGACTTCACCCTTCCGGTCGTCGCCCTGACCACCGGCCGGCGCGTCGACGCGCGCCTTAAGGAACACTTCGGCGAGGCCCGGATCGAAGAATTGTCGCTGCCGTTCTTCGCGGTGTCGTCAAATCTAACGGACGGCACCGCGCATGTTCACCGCAGCGGCCTCCTGCGCGAGGCGTTGCGCGCGTCGATCGCCCTGCCTGGAATACTGCCGCCCGTCGTGGTCGGCGACGACGTCCTGGTGGACGGGGCGGTGATCAACAATTTTCCGGTCAACATCATGCACGCCTTCCACCGCGGGCCGACGCTGGGCGTCGACGTGGCGCGCCAACGCACTCTCATCGCCGACGACTTCCGGGCCCCGAAAAATTTCTTCAGCTGGGTGCTCGAGCACGGACTTTCCGAACCGCCGCCGATCGCGAGCCTGTTGATGCGCACCGCGACCGTGCACGTGAACCCGTGGTCGAATCGCGAAAACGTCGACCTGCTGGTCGCGCCGGAGCTTCAAGACGTCGAGATCCGCGACTGGCGGCGCTTCGACGCCGCCGTCGACGCGGGCTACTGGGCCGCCCGGCGCGAACTCGAGAATCCGCCGGCGCGCGTGGCGTCCGCGATCGCGGCCGCCAAGGCGCTGTCGGACTGAGCTAATCGTCGGCCGGCGGCGGCGGGGCGAGTTCGCCGGACTCCACGTTTGTGGACGGCGACGTCTGCAACACGAGACCGTCGTCGCCGACGACGGCGCCGTCCGCGTTAACCCCGTCGGACGAGCCGGGGGTCAGAAAACAACCGGACAAGGCGACGGCCGAAGCGATGGCGGCGAACAAGCGGATCATGGCGTCCTCTCAAGCAATGCGGTCAGGTCCAGCGAGGTTGTAGCGCGGTCGCGGCCGTGCGCCAACGCGGCGTCACTCGGAGTCGAAATCGCGAAGCTCGCGTTGGTCGCGCAGGTAGAGCGCCCGTTCCGCCGCGAACCGGGCCCGGCATCCGGCGGCGACGACGCGCGCCAACGACCCGCCTTCGTAGATCGAGGCCTCGAACGCGCATTGCCGGTCGCGCCACTCGGACCAGGCGGCGGCGGCCGATTCGAAGGTTGCGCGGCCGAGGTCGGACAGGCCGGCCGTCAGGGCGGTTTCGGCCTCCAGCCGCATGACCTCCCAGGCCGCCTCCTCTTCGACGTTGCAGCGCACGCTTCCGGCGGTGGTCTCCGATCCCGGCCGGTCAAAGCACGCCCGGGCGACAACGCCGAGACAGGCGCGCGGCGAGTCGCGGTCGGCGAGGCACGCCGCCAGGGCGGCGTCGCCGTCCGGAGTCGCGACGTCGTCTTGGGCGCACGCCGCGGCCGAGAAAGCCAGCGCCAGCGCGGCGGCGCTCGCCGCCCTCATCGGCCGCCCGCGGCCAAGCTCATGCGTGCGACGGCGTCGGCGAACGCCTCGAGATCGGCGACGAC
>JAJFFL010000094.1 GCA_021776705.1 Alphaproteobacteria bacterium | reverse complement strand
GGACCTTCTGTTTGCAGGGCGGGGGGCCAAACACGTGAAATCGCCCGCCATCGTGTACGCAAAAGACGGATCGACAGCCGGAATCGGGGCCGGCCAGATGAGCCGCGTGGACTCCGCGCGCGTCGCCGCCCACAAGGCGCGCGACGCCGCCGTGGCCGGCGGATGGGCCGAATCGCGCGCTGTCGGCTCTGCAGTCGCCTCAGACGCGTTCTTTCCTTTCCCCGATGGTTTGTTGCAAGCTGCCGAGGCGGGAGCGGCTGCCGTGATTCAGCCGGGGGGCTCGATCCGCGACGAAGACGTCATCAAAGCCGCCGATGAGGCGGGCCTGGCCATGGTCTTCACCGGGGTCCGGCACTTCAGGCACTGACGGGGGAAAACATGGCTGTGAAACTCGCCCTGGCGGTCGGCGGCGCCGTCGCGTTGCTTACGCTCGGCGCCTGCGCGACCGCAAGTTTCGCGACGACCGCCGCGGAACGAAAGGAAACCGCGCAAGAACACGCCGACAGCCTGAAGCCCTTCATCCGCGTCTATTCGCCGGCCGGCGCCGGCCCGTTTCCGGCGGTGCTGCAGGTTCACGGCTGCGGCGGCGCGAAGCCGATTCAGGACGACTACGCCAAGGCCCTGGCCGCCGCCGGCATCATGGGCGTCATCATCGACAGCTTCGGACCGCGCGGAATCGGCGAGGAAGAAGCGCTGAACCGGGTATGCACGGGCTGGAAGCTGCGCGGGCGCGAACGCTCGGCCGATGTCGTCTCCGGGCTGGAGATCGTGCGCGGTCTGCCGAACGTCGATCCGAACCGGATCGGCTTGGCGGGCTGGAGCCACGGCGGCTGGGCGATCATGGACCTGCTGGCCATGGACTTGCCGCGCCAAAAGCCGCCCTACCTCGCGACCGTGCCCAACGACGTGTTCGCCGGCGTGCAGGGGATCTATTTGATTTACCCCTATTCCAGCTTCCCGTCGCTGACTCGCGGCCGCGGCTGGTCCACGACGGACATCGAGGCGCACGTTTTGATCGTCGAGAACGACTCGCTCGCCAACACCCAGGACATCGTCAACTCGATCGAAAAGGCGCGCCGCTCGGGCGCCCGGATCACGACCGAGACCTGGACCGGCGTCACGCACGCGTTCGAAGAGGACGACCATGAGCCGGGATCGGGCTTGCGCTACAATCCCGAGAAGGCCGCCGAATCCTACAAGGCCTACGTCGATTGGTTCGCCGACAAGCTCGGCGTCGCGCCTGCGGCGACCGATTCCGCCGGCGCGCCGGCGTCGCCCTGACGCCTCAAACGTTCGACAAGCCGGCAAACTCGCGCAGCGACGTCGTCGCGATCGCCAGCTTGGACAAGGTCCAGGGCCCGGCCTCGGCGAGTTCGCTGAGAGTCTCCTTCACCCGATCGACTTCGAAGGAGTTGAGCTTGGCCCAGTCGCCCGCGGTCTCCTTGGCCCATGCCGAGTCGACGGCGGCGAACGCCTGCGTTGGCGGGGCGCTCGCCTTCGACTCAGCCTGTCGCATGATCGCTTCCGCGACCCGCTGCTGTTCGGCGAAGAGGTCTTCGATCAGACGGCGGACAGCCAATCGATCCCAATGCACCGACGACGACAATTCCCCCGCCGCGCTGCGCATGCGGTCGAACAGGAATTTTTCGCCGACGAAGTGGTAGAGCCGCGCGACGGCCTCGACCGGCCAGCCGTGTCGTGACGCCAGATCGATCACATCCGACGACGAGGTCAAAGGCCGCAGGCTCGCCACGTCGCGGGCGAGGTCTTCCGGCGCGCCGGCCTTGACGAATTCAGCCGCACGTTTTTCAGCCTTCTTGCGCTCGTAAACCGACACCAGTTCGTTCGACTTTTCGCGCAGCATGTCGACGCCCGGCCGATACGCGTCGATGGTTTCGGCCAGCGGGCGCGGCTGCGCGAGTTCGAATCCGCGGCCTCGCCGCACCAGCCAATAGGTCTGGCGGCGCAGCAGCCGAATGATTTCGCGGTAGAGCTCGGTCTGAACGTCGGCGGAGACCTTGTTGTCGAGCGCATGGATGCGGTCGAGCATTTGCGGAAAGCCGAAGATGCGGCGGGCGGCTTCAAATCCGCGGGCGACCGAGTCGGTGTCGACGCCGGTGGATTCGCGCGCCCGGTGCGTGAAGGTCGCGCCGCCGAGATTGACGAGGTCGTTGGCGAGCACCGTGGCGATGATTTCGCGCCGCAGACGGTGTCCCTTCATCTCGTCGGCGTACTTGCCGAGCGCGTCGGGGAAATAGGCCGTGAGCACGCCGTTGAAATGCGCGTCGTCGGGAACCGAGGATTCAAGGATGCGGTCGAACAGCGAGATCTTGGCGTAGGACACCAGCACCGAGATCTCGGGCCGCGTCAGCCCGACGCCCTGCTCTTTCAAGTTTCGAAATTCTTCGGCCGACGGCAAGCCCTCGACGGCGCGGTTGAGCTTGCCGCGCGCTTCCAGACGCTCGATCAGCCGCTCGTGCGCGTCGAGGTCGTCCTTGGCCGCCGACTCGGCGATCGAAATCGCCAGCGTCTGATCGTAGTTGTGTTCGAGGACGTGCGCCGCGACATCCTCGGTCATGCTCTCCAGCAGCTTGTTGCGCGCCGGCAGCTTCAAGGCGCCGGAGCGCATCATCGGATTGAGCAGGATCTTGATGTTGACCTCGTGGTCGGAGGAATCGACCCCGGCCGCGTTGTCGATGAAATCGGCGTTGAGCTTGACGCCGCGGCGAGCGAGCTCGATGCGGCCGGCCTGGGTGATGCCGAGATTGGCGCCCTCGCCGATCACCCGCGCGTTGATCTCGCTCGCGTCGAGCCGGATGGCGTCGTTGGCCTTGTCGCCGACTTGCCAATCCTGCTCGCGGCTGGCGCGAATGTAGGTGCCGATGCCGCCGAACCACAGCAAGCCGCAGTAGGACTTGAGCAGCGCGCGGATGACGTCGTTGGGCGCCGCCTTGTCGCCGTCGAGCCCGGTGAGGGCGCGAATTTCGGGGCTCAAGGGCATGGACTTCGCCGACCGCGGGAAAACGCCGCCGCCCTTGGAGATCAGAGACTTGTCGTAGTCCTGCCAGCTCGAGCGTCCGAGGTCGAAGATTCGCTTGCGCTCATCCCACAAAGCCTCCGGATCGCCCGGATCCGGGTCGATGAAAATGTCGCGGTGGTCGAAGGCGGCGAGCAGCCGGATCTGTTTCGACAGCAGCATCCCGTTGCCGAACACGTCGCCGGACATGTCGCCGACGCCGACGACGGTGAACGGGTCGTTTTGGATGTCGGTGCCCATTTCGCGGAAGTGGCGCTGCACCGCGACCCAGGCGCCGCGCGCCGTGATCGCCATCTTCTTGTGGTCGTAGCCGGCCGAGCCGCCCGACGCGAAGGCGTCGCCGAGCCAGAAGCCGTGCTTTTCAGAAATGCCGTTGGCGATGTCGGAAAACGTCGCCGTGCCCTTGTCCGCGGCGACGACGAGATAGGGATCCTCGCCGTCCCAGACGACGACGTTTTTCGGGGCGACGATCTTGTCGTCGACGATGTTGTCGGTGATCTCCAGGAGCGACGAGACGAACGTCGTATAGGCGGCGATCCCCTCTTCTTGAATCTCCTCGCGGGTGCCGCCACGCGGCAGCTGCTTGGGGTAGAAGCCGCCCTTCGCGCCGACCGGCACGATGACGGCGTTCTTCACCACTTGCGCCTTCACCAGGCCGAGCACTTCGGTGCGGAAGTCGTCGCGCCGGTCCGACCAGCGCAGGCCGCCGCGCGCGACCGCGCCGAATCGAATGTGCACGCCTTCGACTCGCGGCGACCAAACGAAGATCTCGCGAAACGGCTTCGGCGCCGGCAGCTCTTCGATTTCCAGGCTGGCGATCTTGATCGCGACCGCCGGCTTCGGCTTCCCGTCGGCGTCACGCTGATAGAAGTTGGTGCGCTGGATCGCGCCGACGAGACGGGCGATGCGGCGCAGCACGCGATCGTGGTCGATGCTGGCGACGGCGTCGAGAGCTTCCTGAAGCTTGGCCTCGATCGCTTGTTCTTCGGCCTTGCGGCCGGCCAGGTCCTGCGCGCGGGCGGGATTGAGGCGGACGTCTTTGAGCTCGAGAATCAAGCGCACGATGTCGGCGTTCTCCGCCATCGCCTGTTCTTGAACCTGCTGGCTCGGGTCGAGACCGGTCTGCTGGCGATACTTGGCGCAGGTGCGGAGGAAGCAGACGTCGCGCCAACCGACGCCGAGTTTGAGAATCAAGGCGTTGAATCCGTCGCTTTCGTTGCGACCCGCCCACGTTGCGGCGAACGCCTCCTCGAACGCCGGCTTGGTCGCGTCGAAGTCCAAGTCGCCGTGGTCGAACCGCATGTCGAAGTCGTGGATCCACACGGTCGGCAGTTGTTTTTCCTTGGCCTCGTGCGTCCGCCGTTGGCGCCGCACCGAAAAATTCATTTCGGTGACGACGTGCAGCCCCATGTGTTCGAGCGACGGCATCACGTCGCTGAGGGAGATCGCCTCGCCAGCGTTGTAGAGCTTGAAGCGGACGCGGTCGGAGGCGTCGCCGGCGCGCCGGTACGCGCGCACGCCGATTCCGAGATTTTCGTCGACGCTCTCGATCGCTTCGGCGTCGCGCAGCGCCTCGTGCGGGTCGAAGGCTTCGCGGTAGCCGGCCGTGAAGGCGTGCTCATAGCATGCGATCACCGGGCGCAGCGCTTCCGGCGACTCCTTGCGCGCGATCCGGGAAAAATCGTCCTCCCAGGTGCGGGACAGTTCGGCGATCTGCTGTTCGAGTTCGGCCGGGCTCGGCTCCGGGTGTTCGAACGGGTTGAGGCCGATGATGAAGTGGACCCGCGCCAGCGGCCCGTCGCCGAAATTGGGATAGAACGCCGACAGCCGCCCGTCGAAGGCTTCCGCCAGCATCTCGCCGACAGCGACCCGGATGCGGGAGTTGTAGCGCTCGCGCGGAATATAGACGAAGGCCGACAGGAACCGGTCGTAGCGGTCGCGGCGAATGAACAGCTTCGGCCGCGGACGGTCGTAGAGATGCAGGACGCCGAGACTGATTTCGAGGAGTTCATCCTCCTCGCTTTGGAACAGCTCGTCGCGCGGATAGGTCTCGATGATGTTCTTGAGCTGCTTAAAGTTGTGGCTTCCCGGCGCCTTGTCGGCGCGGTCGAGGACACGGCGGACCTTGCGCCGTATCAGCGGCACCTCCGCGGCCGGCGCGTTGTACGCCTCGGCGGTGAACAGGCCGACAAATCGCGTTTCGCCGATGACTTCGCCGTCGGCCCGGAATCGCTTGACGCCGATGTAATCCATGTAGACGCGCCGGTGGATGCGCGAGCGCATGTTCGACTTGGCGACGATGATCGGCGACGACTCGCGCAGGAATTCCTGGATCCGCGGCGTCAGAATCGCCGGCTCGGAGCCGCGGCGCAGCACGTGGCGCGCCGGATCGCGCAGAACGCCGCGCCCGGT
>JAJFFL010000093.1 GCA_021776705.1 Alphaproteobacteria bacterium | reverse complement strand
TCGACGACGTTCTTGAGCTCGCGCACGTTGCCCGGCCAGGGATGATCGAGGAGCGCGCCCATGCCGAGGTGGGAGAAGCCCGGAAACCGCTCCGCCCCGAGCTCGGCGGCCATGCGGCGGCCGAAGTGCTCGGCGAGAATCGGGATGTCCTCCCAGCGCGCGCGCAGCGGCGGCAGGGTGACGACGTCGAACGCCAGCCGGTCGAGCAGGTCGGCGCGAAACGCCCCCCGGGCCGCCAGCGCCGGCAGATCCGCGTGGGTCGCGCCGACGACGCGGACGTCGGCGGCCAGCGTCTCCGACCCGCCGACGCGTTCAAATTCGCCGTATTCGATGACGCGCAGGATCTTCTCCTGGACGCGCAGGCTGGCGTTGGCGATCTCGTCGAGAAAGATCGTGCCGCCGTCGGCGCGCTCGAAGCGGCCCTCGTGACGGCGCACCGCGCCGGTGAAGGCGCCGGCCTCATGGCCGAACAGCTCCGACTCAAGCAGTTCGTCCGAGAGGGCGGCGCAATTGACCTTGACGTAGGCGGCGCCCCAACGCGGCGACAGGAAGTGGACCCGCGCCGCGATCAGCTCTTTGCCGGTGCCGCGTTCGCCGATGATCAACAGCGGCCGGTCGAGCGCGGCGGCGAGCGACACGTGCTCCAGCGCGGCGAGAAACACCGGCGACTGGCCGATCAGCGACGGCAGGGAGTCGGCTTTCATGCGGCGAAGAATGCCGAAAATATCGGCGAATTACACCAAAAAATCGCACAAAGAGTCATTATTTCGCGATGACGAGTCGTCGCCGAACGATCATTTGTGCTTATGAATCAATCAATTGTGCCAATTCGGCGCAATCTGGCACGCCCGGTGCAAAGGTCAAGGCGAGACCGTTGGTCGAACGGCTCGGGAAAAAGACGCACCGGAGAAAGACTTCGATGACCGACTACGACCCCTACGACGAGATCCGCCGCGAACGGCGCGACGCCGAAGACGCCGACACCTGGCGCGAGCGCGGCCGCCGGTTTTTGGCGTGGCTCGCCAAGCGCCCGGCGGAGAGCTGGATGTTCTTCGCCGTCGGCCTCGTGCTCGGCGCGGTCTTTCTGTGACGCGGCAACTTAAGGAGAACCCCGAATGGGCGTGTTTTCGCGCATGAGCGACATCATCAACTCCAACATCAACTCGATGCTGGAGAAGGCCGAGGATCCGGAAAAGATCGCGCGGCTGATCATTCAGGAGATGGAGGACACTCTGGTCGAAGTCCGCACTTCGGCCGCCCGCTCCATCGCCGACAAGAAGGACCTGACGCGCCAGCTCGACAAGTACCGCCACCTCTATGAGGAGTGGGACGCGAAGGCGAAGCTGGCGATCGAAAAGGGCCGCGAAGACCTTGCCCGCGGCGCCCTGATCGAAAAGCAAAAGAATCTGCGCAAGGCCGAGACCATCGAGAAGGAGTTCGAGATCGTCGAGGAGGCGATCGAGAAGGCCAACTCCGACATGACCAAGCTGCAGGCCAAGCTCGACGAGGCGAAGGCCAAGCACAAGGCGCTGACGATGCGCCGCCTGACCGCCGAAAGCCGCATCAAGGTGCGCCAAAAGGTGGTCGACACCAAGATCGACGACGCCCTGACGCGCTACGAGCTGGTCGAGCGCAAGGTCGACGCGCTGGAGGCGGAAGTCGACTCCTACGATCTCGGCAAGGGCCTGACGCTCGGCGACGCGTTCGTGGCGCTGGAAGCCGAAGAAGCCGTCGAAGCCGAACTCGCCGAGCTCAAGCGGCGCGCCAAGGGCGGCGCTTCGAAGCCGGCCGCGAAGCCCGCCAAGCCGGCGCCGGCGAAAGCCGCCGACGGCGACGACGAAGACGCCGCCTAGGCGCGAACGGGGAACGAACAGATGCAGGAATTTCTCGCCGCCGCCGTGCTTGTCGGAGCCTTGTTCGTGGCCCTGCCGGCGGTCGTGCTCCACTACATGACCAAGTGGCGCGCGGCCGGCGGCCTCAAGCCGGACGACGAGCACATGCTCGAAGACCTGTGGCGCTCGGCGCGCAAGATGGAGCGCCGCATCGAGGTGCTCGAGCAGATCCTCGATTCCGAAGCGCCGGGTTGGCGCAAGCGTCACGACCACGAGGAGGGCTGAGTGGACCCGTTGTGGATCCCGATCGTCGCCATCGTCGGCGGCCTGGGCATCGCCGCCTACGCCATCCGCGACGACGCCCGCAAGCGCGAACTCAAGGCGCGGCTGTCCGAGCTTGACGCGCGCGGCGGCCTGAGCGGCGAAGACGCGGAACACTTCGCGTCGACTGTCGACCGCCTGGAGAAACGACTGAAGACTTTGGAGGCCATCCTGGACGACGAGGCGCCGGGCTGGCGGAGGAAATACGAATGACCGAAGACTATTCCCGCTCGCCGAACCCGCATCGGCTCTACCGCAACAAGCGCACCGGCGTTCTGGGCGGCGTTTGCGCCGGGCTCGCCGACTACTTCAACGCCGACGTGACGCTGGTGCGGATCGTCACCATCCTGCTTTTGATCTTCATGTTTCCGCCGACGAGCGTCGCCTACATCGTCGCCTGGATCGTGATGCCGGCGCGGCCGGAGCGCTTCAGCGCCCACGGCCGTCCGGCGACGGACGAAGACGCCTTCTGGCGCGGCGTCGAGCGCCGGCCGGAGGCGACCTTTTCAAATCTCAAGTACCGCTTCCGCGACCTCGACGAGCGCCTGCAGGACAGTGAGCGGGTGGTGACGTCGGACGAATGGAAGCTGCGCCGACAGTTCCGGGAAATCGAGTAACGCCGCCACATCCGACGCGAGGGACGCGCCATGATGAAGATTCTGCTTTTGACCGCCGCCGCTTTCGTGGGCGCCGCCGCGCTCGCCGCCGCCGCCGCCGGTCCCGACGGGGGCCCGCTGCAGGTCGCGGAACTTGCGCGCGGCGACGGCGCCCGGCTGAAGCTCTGCGCCGGCCCGGCGCAAGTCCTGTTCGGCGGCGACCGCGCCGTCACGGTGCGCTTCGGCGGCGACGGCTGCGGCCGCGGCCGAGAGGGCGTGCTCGGCCTTGCGGTCGAACGCGACGCCGGCGGCGCGCGCGATCCCGCCGCCGCCGTGCGGGCGATGATCTCCTAGCCGCCGCGCGTCAACGCGCGCACGAGCGCGCGCGCCGGGTGCAGCGCTTCGCGCGCCCCGCGTTCCAGAGCGCCAGGTTCGCCGAGCGCGTCGCCGGCGACCGCTTCGCCGAGCAACGGCCCCCAGGTGAATCCGCGGCTGCCGAGGCCGCCGAGCGCGAACAAGCCGGGCCGCAGCGGCGCCGGGTCCCCGCTCTCGGCCGGCCGGCCGTTCGCCAGGCCGGCGAACCGGACGCGGAACGCGTCGGCGTCGGGCACGGGTCCGGCGATCGGCAGCCGGTCCGGCGTCGTCGCCCGCAGGCTCGCACGGCCGCGCACGCTCGAGCGGACGACGCGCGCGACCCGCCACGGGTCGAGGCGCGTCAAGGCGTCGAGATTTTTGGCGTCGTCTTCGGGTCGCGCGGCGAGCGCGTCGCCCTCCGTCCACGGATCATACGTCGCGCCGAAGATCGCCCGGCCGTCGGGCAGGGTCGCCGAATAGGGGCCGGCCGCGAAGGCGTAGCCGTCGACCGCCTGATCGAGCGCGGCGGTCGAGACTTGGCCGCGCGACGCGCGCACGCCGAGCCACGCCGCATCGACCAGGGTCGGCAAGGCGACGCCCGTCGCCGCCACGCACACCGGCGCCTCGGCGAGGACGGCGCCGTCGTCGCCGCGCGCGCGCCAGACGCCGTCGGCGCGCTCCAGCCGCGCGACGCGACCGCCGACGACGCGCGCGCCGTCGAGGAACGCCGCGAGCACGCGGTCCGGAATCGCGATCCCGGCCTTGTCGTGAAGGATCGTCATGCGGTCGTTGAGAAGACGCGGCGCGGCGAAATCTTTGGGCAGCGGTTCGGCGGCGAGCAGCGCTTCGATGCGGCGGTCGTCCTCGGTCTCCTTGGCGCGCTGCAGGACGCCGCACGGGTCGAACGCCGCCGGCCCGAGTTCGGCGTAAGCGGCGAGGGCGAAGGCGTAGGCGGCGCGGTGAAACCGCGCCGGCGGCCGGTCGTCGAGATCGAGGCGCGGCATCACCAAGGCGCCGGGGTTGGACGAAGCGCGATCCGGGTCGGCGGCGTCGATCACCGTGACCTCGACTCCGCGGCGGACGAACGCCCGCGCCGCGCACGCCCCGGCGATCCCGCCGCCGACGATCAGCACCGGCCCCGCGCCGACCGCCCCGCGTGGAAAGTACGGCGTCGGCGGCGCCGCGGCGGCTGCGCCCGTGAACACCGCTTCCAGCCGTTCGCGCTTGCGGCCGTGGCCGGGCTTCTTGGCGACGGCGAAGCCGGCCGATTCAAGTCCCCGCCGCACCTCGCCGGCGACGCTGAAGGTGGCGAGCCGGGCGCCGGGTTTCGACCGGGCGGCGACGGCCGCGAACACTTCGGGGCTCCACATGTCGGGAT
This sequence comes from Alphaproteobacteria bacterium, assembly GCA_021776705.1. Lineage (GTDB taxonomy): Bacteria > Pseudomonadota > Alphaproteobacteria > Caulobacterales > Maricaulaceae > JAJFFL01. Next base: position 7,149 of record JAJFFL010000093.1, on the reverse strand, counting down.
TTTTCGCCGGCGCGAAGCCGTCGAGGAACCAAGCGTCGGCGGCGAACGACAGCGCGTCGAGCGCGTCGCGCGCCGGCAGATGCGCGACCGTGAGGACGACGCGGTCTTCGTCGAAACGGACCCGATGCACACCCTTGATCCGCGGCGGCCAGGCGGCGACCAGGCGCGGCGCCAGTCCGCCGAGGTCGTCGAGGCGGTCGAGCGCGCGGGCCGCGTCGTCGCGCGTCAGCGGAAAGCCTTCGACCGAGACGAAGTGAAGTTCGCCGGCGGCGGGGCGGGCGTCGCGCCACAGCTTCCACACCGCGAGGAAGTTCAGCCCGGCGCCGAAGCCGAGTTCGCCGACGGTGAATCGATCGGCGCCGGACCAGGCGCGCGGCAGGTCGCAGCCGCGCACGAACACGGCGCGCGCTTCGGCCAACCCGTCGTCGGGCGAAAAGTAGATGTCGTCGAAGATTTCGGCGCGCGGGGCGCCGTCAGGTGTCCAGAGGAGCCGGGCGCGCGGCGGCGCCAGCGCGCCCGGCTCGTTCTGGGTCATGCGTCGGTCCGAAAGGCCTAGCGCCGTCCGGGAGCCTCGCCGGCTTCTTCGGCGACTTCTTCGGCCGCGTCCTCGGCTTCGCCGGCGGCGGCGTCGAGAGCGTCACCCGCGTCGTCCATGGCCCCGGCGGCCGCGTCGTGAGCGTCTCCGGCCGCGTCGGCCAACGCCGCGCCCGCGGCGTCCGCCGCTTCGCCGGCTTCCCCGGCCGCGGCTTCGAGCATGCTCGGGTCTTCGCCTTCGATTTCCTCGCCCGCTTCCTCGGCCGCATCGGAGGCGTCCTCGGCCGCTTCCTCAACCGAGTCGGAGAGGTCGTCGGCGGCGGATTCCACCGCGTCGGCCGCGGATTCGATCGCCGCGTTGGCGTCGTCGGCCGACGTCGCTTCGGCGTTGTCGTAGGCGGCTTCGCCGCAGGCGGCCAGACCCGCGGCCAAGGCCGCCGCGCTCGCCATCGCAAGTGTTTGCTTCATATTGATATCCCCGTTTTCCCAGCGCCGGATCGGCAAACGCGCTTAATGTCTAGGGGATTACGACAGTCGCTGCGGCGCCGCAAGGCGCCGGTGCGGTAACCACCGCTTCAGCGCCGGCCGCCGCGGGGGCCGAAAAACAGCCAGATCACGAATCCGATCAACGGCAGCACCAGCACCAAGACCACCCAGACGACCTTCATCGGCCGGGTATCGCGGCTGTCGGCGATCGACAGGATCGCCCACACCACAAGCGCCAGATGAAGCAGGCCGAGCAAGGAATTGATTTCGACGCCCACCGGGAGCCTCGCGGTTGCCTTATCGTTTCACGATAAGGACACTACCCGGGATTCGCGCCGGCGCAAGACCGGACGAGTCAGGCCGCTTCCGGCGGGATGGCGCCGAGCACGTCTTCGAGCTTGGTGAACGACGGCTGGTGCGCCGACGGCACTTCGCCGCGGCCGATTTCGACCGAGATCTGAGCCGCGTTGCCGTGCAGATGGGCGACGAGCACCGCCTGGATGATTTTGTAGAAGTGGTGCTCCTCGTCGATGATCTGATTGAGCACCGAGGCCATCGGCCCGACGAAGCCGTAGGCGAGAAAGACGCCCAGGAACGTGCCGACGAGGGCCGAACCGATCATCTTGCCGAGGTATTCCGGCGGCTCGTTGATCGCGCCCATGGTCTTGATGATGCCGAGCACGGCGGCGACGATGCCCAAGGCGGGCAGGGCGTCGGCCATGTTCTGAAGCGCCAGCGCCGGTTTCGCGATCTCGTGATGGTGCTTTTCGAGCTGGTTCTCCATCGCGTCCTCGACCTGGTGCGGGTCCTCCAGGTTCATCGTCATCATCCGCAACGTGTCGCAGATGAAGTCGGTCGCGAAATGGTCCTTCAGGATCTTCGGGTAGCGCTGGAAGATCGCCGACTCGGCCGGCTTTTCGATGTGCGCCTCGAGCGCGATCACGCCCTTGGTCTTCATCGTCTTGGTCAGCAGGAACAAGAGACACAGAAGGTCTTCGTAGTCCTTGGCCTTCCATTTCGGGCCGGCGAAAATCTTCGCCACCCCGCCGACGGTCGCCATGACGACCTTGAACGGCTGGCCGATCAAGAAGGCGCCGACCGCGGCGCCGCCGATGATCATCATTTCGAACGGGGCCGCTTTGGCGATGACGTCGAAGTGGCCGCCGGCGAGCGCATAGCCGCCGAAGACCATGCCGAGCACGACCAAAATCCCGATGATCTGGAACATCTTTCGGCTCCGCCACGCACCACCGCCCCGCCGCTTCTCGAACGGGTTCAGCGCCGCACCCTGGCCCATTAGCCTTAAGGTCGGGTTACGCCGCGTTGCGAAACCGCCGCCAGGGGCCTATGTCGCGGCGATGGCCGCAGGTCTTACCCGAAGATGAATCCGCCCGCCGCCGCCACCACCGAAGCCCAGCGCCGGCGCGCGTTCCGGCTGCTGTTCGTGTGCCTGATGTCGACCGGGGTCGGCAATTCCATGACCTTCGCGGTGTTGCCGCCGCTGGCGCGCGAGATCGCGCTGCCGGACTGGTGGATCGGCTTCATCTACACCCTCGCCGCGACCTTGTTCACGGTCATGAGCCAGCAGTGGGGCGGTCTCTCGGACCGATTCGGGCGGCGGCCGGTGATCCTGATCGGGCTGACCGGCTTTTCGGTGTCGATGATCATGTTCGCCTCCGCCGTCGCGGCCGGGCTGGCGGGACTGTTGACGGCGTTTCAGACCTTCGTCGCGCTCGCCTTGGCGCGCGCCATGTTCGGCGGCGTCGGTTCGGCCTCCGGCGCGGCCGCCATGGCCTACGTCGCCGACCGCACCTCGCCCGGCCAGCGCACCGACGCGATCGCCGCCCTGACCGCCGGCTTCGGCGTCGGCGCGGCGCTCGGCCCCGGCCTCGCCGCCTGGCTCGCGCCGAGCCTCGGGCTCGTCGCGCCGCTCTACATCACCGCCGCGGTCGCCGGGAGCGCCGCGGTCGCGGTGCGTTTCATGCTGCCCGAGCGGACGCCGCCGAAGGACGCGGCGCGGCCGACGTCGAAGGGCTGGCGGCTGTTGTTCGACAAGCGCGTCACCGCGATCCTGGCGTTCGGGGCGGCGCTGTGGATCGCCCAGGCGACCGGGCTGCAGACCATCAACTTCTTCGTCATGGATCAGCTCGGCGTCGACGGCGCCGACGCCGCCCAGCTTGCCGGCACGGTGCTGACTTCGGGCGCGCTGGCGATGCTCACCGCGCAGCTCGGGATCATCCCGCGCCTGCACCTGCGGCCGCGGTCGTCGATGGCGATCGGCGGCGCGGTCGTCGTCGCCGGCAGCTTCCTGCTGGCGTTCGCCGACGCCTACGGCGAAATCGTCTTCGCCTTCACCCTCTCCAGCCTCGGCATGGGGCTCGCCCGCCCGGGCATGGCGGCGGCGGCCTCGCTCGCCGTCGACCCCGACGAGCAGGGCGCCGCGGCCGGACTCGCCGCCTCGACCGCCGGCATCGGCTTCCTCGCCGCGCCGCTCACCGGCCTGATCGTCTACAGCTTCGTCGGCCCGCACTGGCCCTATGTGCTGACCGGAACCTTGATGATCGGCGCGACCGCGGTGGCGGTGCTGAGCCCGAACGTGCGGGAGGCGTCGGAGAAGGCGGGCGCGGGGTGATCCGCTCCCCGTCATCCCGTGCGCGGCGCGGCATGCAATGACGCGGCGCAGACACGGGAACTGGCGGAGATGGGCGAGTGGCTCGGCGCCCAGTCGCGACCCTCGCCGGGTCCCGGATCAGCAGCGCACCACTGCGTGCTGCGCGGCATCCGGGATGACGGAAAGAACACCTCCCCCCGTCATCCCGTGCGCGCCGCAGCGTGCAACGCTGCGGCGCAGACACGGGACCTGGCGGAGCTGAGCGATTGGCACCGCCCCAGTCGCGACCCTCGCCGGGTCCCGGATCAGCGGCGCATCACTACGTGCTGCGCAGCATCCGGGATGACGGGAGGGGGGGAGCGGCGGTCGGCTTGTCCCGCGCCTCACCCCGCCTGCGCCCGCATCATCTCCAACAGCCTTCCCGTCGGGAAGGCGTCCGCCGCCAGCCCGTTGGCGGCTTGCCAGGCGCGCAGGGCGTCGCGGGTGTTGGGGCCGACGAGGCCGTCGGCGCCTTGGGTGTCGTGGCCGAGGCTGGTGAGCAGGCGCTGCATGTCGATCACCTCGGCGCGGCTGAGCATGCGTTCGTCGGTCGGCCACGCGGCGGCGACGCCGGGGCGGCCGGCGAGCGCGTTCGACAACAGGCCGGCGGCCAGCGCGTAGGAGGTCGAGTTGTTGTAGCGCTTGATGACGTCGAAATTGTCGAAGGTCAGGAACGCCGGGCCGCGCGCGCCGGCGGGCAACAGCAGGCGGGCGCGGCGGAACTGCTCGCTCGCCGGCCACGGTTCGTGGTCGAGCCGCAGCACCCCGTGGCGCGCCCAGCCGCCGACGTTGAGCCGGCGGCCGTCGGCGAGGCCGTAGTCGAAGTCGTCCGGCAGCGCGACCTCGACGCCCCACGGCTCGCCGGGGTTCCAGCCGCGGTCGTTGAGGTAGCGCGCCGCCGAGGCGAGGGCGTCGCCGGTGTTCTTCCAGAGGTCCTTGCGCCCGTCGCGGTCGTGGTCGACGGCGTAGGCGACGTAGGTGGTCGGCATGAATTGGGTCTGGCCCATGGCCCCGGCCCAGCCGCCGATGAGGTCGTCGCGGGTCGCCGCGCCGTCTTTCAAGATGTCGAAGACGGCGAACAGCTCGGATTCGAACAGCGCCCGGCGGCGGCCTTCCCAGGCGAGGGTGGCGAGCGACTGGACGACGTCGTCGTTCCCGATCACCTGGCCGTAGGCGCTCTCGAGCCCCCAGATCGCGACCAGGATCTCGGAATCGACGCGCCAATAGGTTTCGATGTCCGAAAGCAGGTCGGCGTTGTCGCGAAATTTCTCTTTCGCGGTCTCGACCCGGGTCTCGGATACGGCGGTGGCGAGATAGTCCCAAACGGCGCGGGTGAATTCAGGCTGATTGCGGTCGAGTTCGATCACCCGCTCGTTCGGCTCGACGCCTTTCAGGGTGTCGCGGACGACGCCGGCGTCGCGGCCGGAGGCGACGGCGCGGTCCTCGAACCCGGCGCGCCAAGTGTCGAACGGCACGTCCTGGGCGGCCGCCGCGCAGCTGCAAAGGACGGCGGAAACCGCTGCGATTCCGAGACGTTGCGCCATGTAAAAACCTCCCGAGCCGGGCCTTCGCAGGCGCCGAAAAAACTTGCCGTTGCGCGCGTTGACACCTGCAAGCGCCGCGCCTAGTTTCCCGCCTCCCGAAACGACCCGACCCAGGGAAGCGGTCCGATGAAAGTTCGCAGCTCGCTGAAATCCTTGAAGAAGCGTCACGCCGCTTGCCAAGTGGTGCGCCGCCGGGGTCGCGTCTACGTCATCAACAAGAAAGACCCGCGGTTCAAGGCCCGTCAGGGCTGATCCACGGTCTTTGAGATGAACGCCCGGATCGAAGCGGTTCTCTTCGATCTCGGCCGCGTGCTCGTCGATTGGGACCCGCGCCATCTTTACCGTGACCTGTTCGCCGACGCGGCGGAGATGGAGCGATTCCTCGCCGAGGTCTGCACCATGGACTGGCACGCCGCCCACGACGCCGGCGTGCCGATGGCGGCCAACGCCGCCGGTCTGATCGCCGACCATCCACATCACGAAGCCCGCATCCGCGCTTGGGACGAACGTTGGCCGGAGATGTTCGCCGGCTCGATCAGCGGCTCGGTCGCCGTGCTTGAGGCGTTGCACGCGCGCGGTCTGCCGGTGTTCGCCTTGACCAATCTGCCGGCCGAAAAAAAGGCGCATATCTTCGAGACCTTCGCGTTCATGGAGCGATTTCGCGACGTCATCGTGTCGGGCGAAGAGGGCGTGATTAAGCCTGAACCGCGCCTGTACGAAATCGCGCTGGGGCGCATCGGCGCGCCGGCCGAGGCGGTGCTTTTCATCGACGACAGCGCCGCCAACGTCGCGGCCGCGCGACGCCTCGGGTTCGACGCTCATCACTTCGACGGCGCCGAGGGCTTGCAAGACGCCGTCGTCGCACGAAATCTTGTCAGCCACGCCGACATCGAACGAGCCGCCTCATGATCCGCGCCGCCGCCGTCCTTCTCGCCGTCCTGGCCGCGCCCGCGGCGGCGCAGGACATCACGGTCGAGGACCTGGACACGGCGCTCGACGGCGCCGCAAAGGCCGAGGCGCGGCTCGACGGCCTGTTCGTCAAGCTCAAGGCCGCCGAGACCGAAGACGAAGCCGCATTCATCGCCGAGGAGATCGAGGCGATCTGGGCCGACAGCCACAGCCCGACGGCGGAGCTGTTGATCGAGCGCGCCTCGGAAGCGATGGCGGCCGGCGAGCCGGTGCTGGCGCGCGGTCTCGTCGACGGCGCCCTGGAGCTGGCGCCGGAGTTCGCCGACGGCTGGTCGCAAAGCGCCATGATCGCGGTCGCCGACGGCGACGTCGGGCGGGCGCTCGAGGACGTGGAGAAGGCGCTGCGTCTCGAGCCGCGTCAGTACCACGCCATTCTCGGGCTCGGCGTCATCCTCGAACGCCTCGACCAGCCGGCGGGCGCCTTTGAGGCCTATCAACGGGTGCTCGAAATCTATCCGCTGCTGCCGGAAGCCGCCGAGCGCGCCCGGGAGATCGAACCGCGCGCCCGCGGCCGCGACCTTTGATCCGTTGAGCGTCGCTCTCTCCGCCGTCGGCGCCGTCGCGGCGCCGCTGATCGGGGCCGGCGCCGTGGCGCACTACCGCGCCCGCCGCGCCGAGCGCCGTTTTCCGCCGACCGGACGTTTCGCGACCGTCGACGGCCGCAAGCTGCACGTCGTCGAGTCGGGGGCCGGGCGGCCGGTGCTGCTGATCCACGGCGCGGCCGGGCGCGCCGCCGACATTCTGCCGCCGATGCGCGCCGCCCTCGGCGACGGCGTGCGCCTGATCGCGCCGGACCGCGCCGGCACCGGCTGGTCGGACTCGTTTGCGGGCGCGCCGCGGCTGCAACGCCACGCCGACGACCTCGCCGCGTTGATCGCCGCGGAGGGCCTCGAGCGGCCGCTCGTGGTCGGCCATTCCTACGGCGCCTCGGTGGCGCTGCGCCTGGCGCTGGAGCACCCCGAGCGA
>JAJFFL010000092.1 GCA_021776705.1 Alphaproteobacteria bacterium | reverse complement strand
CCAGCCACGGCGACGTCGGCCCGGTGAAGGCGTACAACCACTTGGCCCTGCAGCCGGTTCTCGGTCCGCTGATCACCTGGGTGATCGCCCCGCTGGTCGGGCCCTGGCTGGCGCCGGCGGGGGTGCGGGCCTCGTTCCATCCGCAGACTCCGCCGGACGACTACGCCGAGACGTCGGAGCAGGCGCTGCTGTTTCGTCCCGACAGCTTCAAGTCGAATTGCGAGGACCTGTCCGCGGTCAACCGCGAGCTGCTCGAACAGCAGCACCGCTACCCCGAGCTGCGGCTGCCGGTCGCCGTAATCGCGGGCGTCGACGACCAGGTCGTGTCGACCGGCCGCCACGCCGAGCGCCTCGCCGCGGCGATTCCGGACTCGCGCCTGGCGCTGGCGCCGGGCGTCGGCCACATGCCGCACCTGGCGCGGCCGCGGCTGGTCGCCGAGCACGTCGCGGCGCTCCTGGAGGCGTCATGAGTCCGGCCGTCGCGCGCGCTCTCGCGTACCCATTCGCGCCGCGCGCCGACGCCTTCGTGCTCGACCGCGGACGGGCGCGGGCCTTCGACCCCGACGCCGACCGCGGCTTGACGGCCGGGCGCACGCCGGTGCTCGGCGTCGGCTCCAACGCCTCGCCGCAGCGGCTGATCGAGAAATTTGGAACCGGCGCCCGCGTCGCCGTGACCCGCGCCGCCGTCGCCGACCACGTGGTCGCGCATTCGGCCAAGTTCACCGCCTACGGCTCGATGCCGGCGTCCTTGCACCCGTGGGCCGGGGCCACCGCGCACGTCAGCGTCACCTGGCTCGACGCCGACCAGCTGGCGGCGATGGACAAGACCGAAACCCTCGGCGTCGAGTACGACCGTCTCGTCCTCGCGGCGATGTTGCACGGCGTCGCCGCCGACCCCGGCCTCGTCTGCCACACCTACATCTCCCGCCTCGGCGCCCTCGGCGAATCCGGGCGCCCGGTGGCGAGCGCCGCCGCGACCTTGGACGGGCACGGCGATCTGGTGTCGCTGGACCAGCGCGGGGCGCAGCTCGCGGCGATGGCGATTCTCAAGATCGAAGCCCCGCTGGAGGCCTTCGTGGCCGAGAACCTGGCCGACAAAAAGCTGCGCCGGGCGCGGTCTCAACAGCTTTCCGAGGCCGCCGGTCTTCCCTATGCGCCGGGCCGCTCCTAGCTTCCGGGCGAAAATCGAAGAGGGAGACCGCCATGGCCGTCATGGAAAGTTCGAGCGATCAGTCCGACGTCATCGGAACCGCCGCCCGCGAACAGCTGAAGTCGTTCGTGCAGCGCATCGAGCGCTTGGAAGAAGAAAAGCAGAGCCTCGCGGCCGACCTCAAGGAGGTCTACGCCGAAGCCAAGTCGACCGGGTTCGACACCAAAGTCCTGCGCAAGGTGATTTCGTTGCGCAAGATGGACCGCAACGACCGCGCCGAGCTCGAAGCTTTGCTGGATCTCTATCTCGGCGCGATCGGCGACATCTGAACCGCGACATTACGCCCAATTAACTCGGGACTTCGCCGCCCCCTCGTTACGCTTGTAGCGAAATTCGTGCGAAGGGGAGAGACATCATGAAGCTTGCTTGGATCATCGCCGCCGCCGCGCTTTTGGGCGCGCCGGCGCTGGCGCAGGACGACGGCGCGGAGGCGGCCGCCGTCGGCGTCGCGACCATGTCGGACGCCGAGCGCGACGTGCGCGAACGCGCCGCCGACTACTTCCTCGGCGGCCAGGACGCCGACCAGGACCGCCTGGCGCGCGCCTTCGATCTCGACAACGGCCACATGAAATACGTCGCCGCCAACGACGACGGGACCGAGGAGCTGCGGGTCGTGACCTTGGCCGAGTTCCGCGCCCGCAACACCACGCCGTCGACCGTCGACCGCACCGGCCGCATCCTGTCGCTCGACATCGTCGACGACAAAATGGCGTGGGTGAAGTTCCAGATCGTCTACCCGGACGGCGGCCAGTTCATCGACTATCTTTTGATGTACAAGACCAACGGCGACTGGAGCATCGTCAACAAGATGTTCGTGCGCCGGTCCGCCGAACCCTAAGAGGGCGATGACCAAGAAGGTCGACGAAAAGAAGACCAAGCGCGCGCTGCGCAAGCTGCGCAAGGCGGTCGAGGAGGCCGAGGCGCGCGGCGAGACCGTGAAATTCTCCGATTGGGAGGAGGAGTTCACGGTCTCGCTCGAGGAGCGTCTGACCAAGTTCGGCTCGGCGTTCCGCGACCGCGCCAAGGGCGATCCGGCGGAGCCGCTGTCCTACCGCCAGAAAGCCAAGCTCGGCGAAATCGCGCGCAAGGCCCGCGGCAAGGGCGGCGGCCTCACCCGCACCTCCTCGCTGACGACCCGCAAGCCGATGAAGCGCGGCGGCAAGACGTTCGAACCGCGGGTGCGCCATATCGAAGACGATCTGCCGCCGGACGAGCCCGAACGGCCGTCCGGCCCGCCGGCGTTCAAGGTCATCAAGGGCGGCAAGGACGACGACGCGTGAGCTGGACGTCGAAAAACCCGGACTTCGCCGGCGCGGTCGAAGCCGATTTCGCGCGGCAAACATTCATGAAGACGCTGGGTGCGAATCTCGACGCCGTCGAGCCCGGCGGCGTGGTCCTCACGATGTTGTTCGACGCGCGTTACGGCCAAGGCAACGACTACCTGCACGCCGGCGTGGTGACGACCTTGCTCGACAACGCCTGCGGCTGGGCGGCCCTGTCGCTGGCGCCGCCCGCGTATTATCCGCTCACGGTCGAATTCAAGACCAGCTTCATGCGCCCCGCCGCCGGCGACCGCCTCATAGCTACGGGCCGCGTCGTCAAGCCCGGCAAAACGCTCACGTTCAGCGCCGCCGACGCCGAGATGGAGCGCGGCGACGCGCGCATTTTGGTCGCCACCATGCTCGCGACGATCCTGGTGCAACCCGTGCCGTCGTCGTAGCGCGGACTTGCGTGACCGGTGCAAGCTCACCTACGCTGCCGTTGGCCGTTCCGGGCGGCCGCCGGTCCGCGGAAAGGGCTCAGCCCTCCCAGACTTGAATCGAACGTCGATCCATCGACCTTTTCCCGCCCGTGACGCGGACCCGGGCCCGAAGGAAAGGGTTCGCCATGTCCGAGGCGCCGCGACGTCTCCCCGAACAGCCCTCCAAGGAACACCTCCGCAAAGAGGCCAAGCGCCGCGCGAAGGACGACAACATCGCGCTCGCGGCCGCGCAGCGCCGGATCGCGCGCGAACATGGGCTGACCGCCTGGGCCGACCTGATGCGCGCCGTCGACGCCAAGCTCGGCGAAGCGGCGCCGTCGGACCTGTCGCTCGCGGCCGGCGCCGCCGACGTCGCCAAGGTGAAGGCGCTGCTGGACGCCGGGGCCTCCCCCGACGGCGGCCCGCTGGAACTGAATTCGCCGCTCTGCCGCGTGTGCGACTCCAACGCCGATCCGGGCCGCCGCCTCGACGTCGCAAGACTACTTCTCGACGCCGGCGCCTTCACGCGCGGCGGCTGTGCGGGCGGGGCGACGCCGTTGCACGCGGCCGCGCGCCGCGGTCCCGCCGCCATGGTCGAGCTCTTGCTCAAGAACGCCGCCGTTCCGTGGCAGCCGGACGACGACGACAAACGTCCATTCCATCATGCGCTGGAGAACGAACCCAAAGACCGCGACCGGATCCTGTTTCTGTTGTCCGCCGACCCGCGCATTGAAGATGAGGAATTCAAGAACGCCGTCGCGGCGCTACAAAAGGGCGACATCGAAACCTTGGGCCGCCTGCTCGACGCCAATCCCGCGCTCCTGACCGACCGCGCGATCGAAGCGGACGTCGGCCCCAAAGGGTATTTCTCCGATCCGAAGCTGTTCTGGTTCGTCGCCAACAACCCGACTCTGATCCCGCAGCCGCCGGACAACATCGTCGACGTCGCGCAATTCATGATCGACCGCGGCGTGGCGCAAGAAGATATCGAATACACCCTCGGCCTGGTCATGACCGACGGCGCCATGACCAAGGACACGCAGATCGCCTTGATGCAAACGCTCATCGGCGCCGGTGCGCGCGTCGACCCGGACGGCCTGCTGTGGGTGCTCGGTCACGGCCAGACCGTCCCGACGCAATGGCTGCTCGACAACGGCGTCGTCAAGGTCACGACCCTGATCGCCGCCGGCATAGGGCTCGTCGACGACCTGGCG
>JAJFFL010000091.1 GCA_021776705.1 Alphaproteobacteria bacterium | reverse complement strand
GGCTTCCATTGCATCGGATGATATTGCAAAAAACCCGCTGTTAACGTCGCTCGGTGTGCGATTGCGAGTCATCAGCCGAGAAAGCAACGACATATAGTTCCGAACGACTGCCGCCGCCAGACCGCGAAGCCGCCGCCGGCGGCGCCGGCGACGACCGCCGCGAACGAGGCCTCGCCGGTGGCGGCCGTGAACTCGCGCAGCTTGCGGTGGATGAACAGCGAGGCGATGAAATCGCCGAGCAGCCAGCCGACCATCAGCCACACCGCGGCGAATCCCGCGGCGTAGGTGAAGCCGATGACGCCGATGAACATGTAGCCGGAGTTGTTGGTCGCGACGGCCGACAGCGCCGCCAGCCACGGCGGCACGGCGCCGCCGGCGAGATAATAGTCGCGGCGGTCCGGCTTGGCGCGCAGGACGGAGGCCAGCCCGATCGCGAGAAACGCTGCGAGAAACGTCAGGAAGCTGGCGACGATCACGCCGGTTCGCTCACTTTGTCGGCGGCCGCCGCGGCGGCGACCGGACTGTTTTCGACCAGCGCCGCGTGCAGCGCGCGGATGGCGTCGTCGAAGTCGGCCTCGTCGACGATGAATTGAATGTCGACGTTGCGCATCATCTGCTGCACGCCGAGGAGGTCGACCGACGCGTTCGCGAGCGCGGCCACAGCGGTCGCGGTCAGCCCCGGCACCGCGAGGTCGGAGCCGATCGCGGTCACGATCGAGACCTTGCGAACGCTGATCGCGGCGCCTTCGAAATTGGTTTCAAGTTCGGCCATGACCCGGCGCACGAGCTTCATCGAGGCCGCGACATAGTGGGTGATCGCGTTGGCGTTCGAGACCTTGGAGATGATCCGCACCTTGTGGCGCGCGAGCGCGTCGAGAACGCCGGCGTCGTAGCCTTTGACGCCGACCATGTCCTGATCGAACACCTCGAGCGCGAACACGCCCTTGATGCCGGTGACGATTTCGGCGCGCGGCGTGTCGGAGACGTAGTCGCCGCGGATCACCGTGCCCTCGTCCTTGGGGTCGAACGTGTTCTTCACCCGCAGCGGAATGTCGGCTTGCCGCAACCCCTTGGCGGCGCGCGGATGGACCGCCTCCATGCCCATGTTGGAGAGCTGGTCGGCGACGTCGTAGTTGGTGCGGCCGATCTTGCGCACCGCGTTCTCGCCGACGACTTTCGGGTCCGCCGAGGAGAGATGGAACTCCTTGTGGATGATCGCCTCGGACGCTTCCGTCAGCACCGCGATGCGCGAGAATGTCACTTCGGTGTAGCCCCGGTCGTAGAGCCGCAACATGCCCTCGCGGCAGTGCGCGTAGCCGGTGACGATCGGCAGTTCGGTGGTGAGATCGATGTCGGCGAAGGCCGCGCCGATGCGCTCGTCGAGCGACGGCGCCTCGCCCTCGTCGCGCCACCCGGTGAGGTCGACGAAGGTGGCGTGGACGCCCTTCTTCTGCAGCAGCAGGGCGGTGTTGAACGCCGACTGCGCCTCGCCGAGCGCCGACAGCATTTCGCGCACCGTGATCAGGTGTTCTTGCAGCTGGAAATGACCGAACGAACACAAGCGGTGCAGGTCCAAGAGACAGGACCGCACGCCTTCGATGCGCTCGCGGACGAAGTTGTCGGCGGTTTTCAGCTCGGCCGTGTCGCCGAACACCTGCGCGTTCTTGGCCCGCATCCGTTCGCCGACCTTGGTGATCGCGTCGCCCCACGCCCATTCCGAGTCGGCGCCCGCGAACATCGCATAGACCCCCGGCTCGCCGGACTTCTTGTGCTCGAGCAGATCGTCGGTGACGCCGGCATACGCCGACACCACGAACGCGCGGTTGTACAGCTGGTCGCCTTGGCGGTCGCCGATGAGCACGTTCTTGACGACGACGTCGGTGTCGGCGATCGACGTGCCGCCGATTTTTTCAACAGTGTGCTTGGCCACGTCAGCGGCCTCCTTGGTTGGTCGAACTCGAGTCAGGCGGACGCCGCGTCGGCTTCCGCCGGGTAGGCGCCGTCGGGGCCATGGACTTCGCGGCCGGTGACCGGCGGGTTGAACACGCAGGCCATGGTCATCGCCTTGACGGCGCGCAGAACATGTTTGTCGTGGCGGTCGAGGGCGTACATGACGCCGGGGCGGATCGCGTGGATCTCGCCGGTGGCGAGGTCTTCGATCGAGCCTTCGCCGGCGACGCAGTACACCGACTCGAGATGGTTCTTGTAGTGCATCTCAAGTTCGGCGCCTTCGTGGATCGTGGTGATGTGGAAGGAGAACCCCATGCCGTCGTCTTTGAGCAGCAGCCGCACCGAGGTCCAGCCGTCGGACTCGACGCGGCGGTCGGAGGTCTCCGCGGTCTTGAGGTCGCGCACGATCATGTCGGTCTCCCCTATTGCGCCGCCGTCAGGCTCGCGGGCGCCTCCGCCCCCGCGATGTCGGCCACGGCTTGCTCCAATATCGACAGTCCGGTTTCAAGCTCCGCGTCCGTGATCGTCAGCGGGCACAGCGCCTTGACGACTTCGCCGTCGCCGCCGGAGGTCTCGATCACGAGGCCGCGCGCGAAGCACAGCGAAGTGATCTTGTCCGCGGTTTCGCCGTCGCGGACGTCGAGACCGCGCATCATGCCGCGGCCCTTGACGCGCGCGACGGCGGCGGGGAAACGCGCCGCGATCGCGGCCATGCGGTCGCCGACGACGTCGCCCTTGCGGCGCACGTCGCGTTCGAACGCGTCGTCGGACCAAAACAGCTCCAGCGCCTTGGCGGCGGTCACGAAGGCGTGGTTGTTGCCGCGGAAGGTGCCGTTGTGCTCGCCCGGCTTCCAGGTGTCGTGCTCCGGCTTCGCCAGCATCACCGCGAACGGCAGGCCGTAGCCCGACAGCGACTTGGCGAGCGTGACGATGTCCGGCGTCACCCCGGCGTCTTCGAACGAGAAAAAGCCGCCGGTGCGGCCGATGCCGGCCTGGATGTCGTCGACGATCAACAAGGCGCCGTGGGTCTTGGCGAGCTTGGCGATCTTGCGCAGCCATTCGTTGGACGCGACGTTCAGCCCGCCCTCGCCCTGCACCACCTCGACCAAAATCGCCGCCGGGGCGTCGAGGCCGCTGGACGGGTCGGCGAGCCGCTGCGCGAGCAGATCCGCGGTGTCGATGTCGGGGCCGAAGTAGCCGTCGAAAGGCTCGTGCGCGACGTCGGTCACGGCCACCCCGGCGCCGGCGCGCTTGCTGGCGTTGCCGGTCGCGGCGAGCGCCCCCAGGGTCATGCCGTGGAAGCCGTTGGTGAAGGCGATGACGTTGGTGCGTCCGGTGGCCTTGCGGGCGAGCTTGAGCGCGGATTCGACCGCGTTGGAGCCGGTCGGCCCGGTGAACATGACGCGGTAGTCCATTCCCCGCGGTTCGAGAATCTTCGACTCGAACGCGGTCAGGAAGGCTTCCTTGGCGTCGGTGTGCATGTCGAGCCCGTGGGCGACGCCGTCGTTCTCGATGTAGGCCAGCAGCGCCCGCTTCAGCTCCGGATGGTTGTGGCCGTAGTTGAGCGTCGAGCAGCCGGCGAGAAAGTCGAGGTAGCGGCCGCCGTCGCTGTCGTAAAGCCAGGCCCCCTGGGCGCGCACGAAGGTGCGCGGGAATGCGCGGCAATAGGAGCGCACGACGCTCTCGCGGCGCTCGTACAGCGACAGGTCGGGCGCGCCGGGGCTCGGCTGGGGCTGCAACGTCATGTCAACGATTCCTTCCGTGTGGTGCTCATGTCCGGCGACGCGGAGGCCGCGGGCAGCGGGCCGATCGTCACCAGATGTTCGGTGTCGTGGCGTCCGGCGAAATGCTCGTCCTTGTCGAACCACGGTTGGTCGCGAAGCGCCGCGCCGCGGGATTTGGCGAAGCCGCGGAACAACGCCCACGAGGCGGCGTTGCCGGGCGTGATCGTGGTGATCAGGGTGCGCGCGTGCTTCAGGGCGTCGCGCGCGAAGAGGTCATCGATCATCCGCGTCGCGAGGCCGCGCCCGCGGCCGTTCTCGCCGACCGCGACCTGCCAGAGGAAATACGCGTCGGGCTGGTTCGGCGGCACATGGCCGGAGACCCAGCCGACGATCGCGCCGTCGCGTTCCGCCACCACGCAGGTGTCGGCGAAGTGGCTGCACTGGATCAGATTCATATAGAGCGAGTTTTGATCCAGCGGCCGGCACGCGGCGACCAGGTCCCACACCGCCGCGCCGTCGGCCGCCGTCGGAGGCCGCAAAACGATGTCGTTGCGTTGCGATGCGTCGCCGGCCGCGGCGCCCGCGGCGGCGTCTTGCACGTGTCCCACGTGATCCTCATCTGATCGGCTGTGATTGTGTAACTTCGGGAATCGAACGGTTTTGTCAACCGGAGCCCCGTGGACAACCTTCGCCGCGCGCCGCGCGTCGTAGACTAACCCTATGACTTTGATGCATTTTTAGGATAATTGAACGTGGTTGACGTGAGCTGGGACGCCAACCGTTCAGTGTTGCAGTGCACAACGCTTTGATGATCGAAGGAACTTTCGGGGCCGGGACCGACCGCCGGCCCGGGTCCCTGCGGAGCACACGGAAACGACCATGAACGACCGCGCCGAGACCGCTCTCGTGGCCATGCGCCGGATTCTGCGCGCCACCGACATCAACGTCCGCCAGCTGGCGCGCGCCACCGGCTTGACCGCCTCGCAGATGATCGTGCTGCAGCGCCTCGCCCAGCCCGGCGGCGCCACCGCCGGCGACGTCGCCAAGACGGCCGGCCTCAGCCAGGCGACGGTGACGGCGCTCGTCGACAAGCTCGCGGCCCGCGGTTTCGCCGCCCGCCGCCGCGACGACGCCGACCGCCGCCGCGTCTGGGTCGAAATCACCGGCGCCGGCCGCGCCGCTCTCGCCGGCGCCCCCGACCTGCTGCAGGACACGTTTCAGACCCGCTTCAACGAGCTGCCGGACTGGGAGCAGGCGTTCGTGATCGCGGCGCTCGAACGGGTCGCCGCGCTGCTCGACGCCGGCGACATGGACGCCGCGCCGTTGCTCGACGCCGGCGCCATCGGCGCGGTCGAGGAGCCGGGTTGAGCCGCGCTGGGCGCTTGCGCGCAGGTCGTTGATTCTCCATAGCCCTGTCGGGACAGCCGAATCGGCGGATAGTGACGATCCATGGCGCACGATCAGATGGGCTACGAGCAGATGGCGCGCGACGCCCTGCGCGGCGTCGTGCGCGAGGCCCTGCGGCGCGCCGTCAACGAGGGTCTGCCGGGCGCGCATCACTTCTACATTTCGTTCCGCACCCACGCTCCCGGCGTCGATCTCGACGAGTCGCTGTCGGAAAAATATCCCGAAGAAATGACCATCGTGCTGGAGCACCAGTACTGGGATCTCGCGGTCGATGAAGACGCGTTCGAGGTGACGTTGAAGTTCAACGACATCCCGAAATACATCCGGGTGCCGTTCGAGGCGGTGACCCAATTCGCCGACCCGAGCGTCAACTTCGGCCTTAAGTTCGACGTCGCCCTGTCGCTCCTCGGCGAGCCCGGCGACGACGACTCGACGCCGGCGAAAAAAGGCGAGAGCGGCCAGGTCGTCAGCCTCGACGCGTTCCGGAAGAAGCCGGAGTGAGCGGCGCGGCGCGCGGCCGTCCGCCGCAGCGGCTCAGCGACGCGGACTATCTGGCGCGGATGAAAGCCGCGCCCGTGGCGCCGGCGTCGCGGGAGCTGGGCCTCGAACCCTTGGCCGTCAACGTCTCGGAAATGTGGTTCGAGGGCGCGTTCAACCCGAACCCCAACCACCTCAACCGCGGCGGCATCGTCCACGGCGGCTTCGTCACCGCGATGCTCGACGAGGTCATGGGGGTGGCGATCATCTCCGCCAACGAGTTCCGCAAGTGGCCGCCGACGCTGGAGATCAAGGCGCAGTTCCTGCGCCCGGTGCTGCCCGGCCGCATCATCGGCCGCGGCCAGGTGATCAAGATGGGCCGCACCATCGCCTTCGTCAGCGGCGAGCTGCGCGACCTCGACGGCGAACTCCTGGCGACCGCGACCTGCACCTCGACGCTGCGCGAGTTCGCCCACCCGGCGCTGCCGGGGGATGAGGGGTAGCGGGCATCACGCCGCTCGCTTCCCCACCCCCGCGAACGGGCTCAGGCCGAGCCAAGCCATCAAGTCCTTCTGCAGGCCCTTGTCGCCGATGAGGGCCAGGCGATCGTCGCCCGCGGCCTTATCGACCGTGTCGAGCCCCATCCAGATCGCGGTCATGGTGCGCAGGTCGGAGCGCACGAAGAGGTCGACCTCGAAGCCGGGTTCGACGGCGCACAAGTCGGCGCCGGACTGCGGGTCGACGACGATCCACCAGTTGCGCTCGCCCTCGGGCCGCTCGGGATAGATAAACTGCACCACGACGCGCTTCGCCGGCAGCTTCCCGACCCGAATGTTGCGCCGCATGTCCCACATCAAAAGACTCGCATCGAGCTTCTCGAGCTGCGGCTCGGTTTCGGTCCAGCGCTGGCCCCAGACGCCGATCGCCTCGATGATCGGGCCGAGCTCCTTGCCGGACGCCGTCAGCCGGTACTCCATCACATCGGGCTCGCGCGGCGCCGGGACGCGTTCGACGACTCCGGCGGCTTCGAGCTCCTTCAGGCGCTTCGACAGCAAGGCCGGCGACATGCGCGGCACGCCGCGGCGCAGGTCGTTGAAGCGCGTCGAGCCGGCGACAAGCTCGCGCACGAGCACGATCGTCCAGCGCGCGCCGAGCACCTCGGCCGCCATCGAGACCGGACAGAACTGGTGATAGCTCGTTTCCGTCACGCCGATCTCCATTGTTTCAAGGGCCCTGCGGGGCCGATTCAGAATCTATACCGGGTCGCTTCATTTCGTGAACTGGAGCGGGCGCCGGGTTCGGGCGCATCACCCTGGCCGTGCGGCGCCGCCGCGCCCAGCCGCGCCTCGGCGCCCAACCTGAAGGACGAATGAGATGACCGTCACCACCCTGACCCCCGCCCCGACCGCCGACTACGAGGCGGTGAAGACCAAGCAGCAGGCCGCCTGGGACTCCGGCGACTACGCCGTTGTCGGCTCGACCCTGCAGATCGTCGGCGAACAGCTGTGCGAAACCCTCGACCTGCGCGCCGGCGCGACCGTGCTCGACGTCGCCGCCGGCAACGGCAACGCCACCCTCGCCGCGGCGCGCCGGTTCGCCAAGGTGACCTCGACCGACTATGTCGGCCACCTCTTGGACAAGGGCCGCGCTCGCGCCGAGGCCGACGGCTTCAAGGTCGACTTCCAAGTCGCCGACGCGGAGAACCTGCCGTTCGACGACGGCGCCTTCGACGTCGTGGTCTCTACCTTCGGCGTCATGTTCACGCCGAACCAAGAGAGGGCCGCGGCCGAACTCCTGCGCGTGTGCAAATCCGGCGGCAAGATCGGCCTCGCCAACTGGACGCCGGACGGCTTCATCGGCCAACTGTTCAAGGTCATCGGCAAGCATGTGCCGCCGGCGCCGGGTCTCGCGTCGCCGGCGCGCTGGGGCGACGAGGCCGCGCTGCGCGATCTCTTCCCGGACGCCGCGGCGATCGACGTCACCCGTCGCCGCTTCATGTTCCGGTACCTGTCGGTCGACCATTTCCTCGACGTCTTCCGCACCTATTACGGCCCGGTGCACAAGGCGCTGATCGCCCTCGGCGACAAGGCGCCCGAACTCGAAGCCGACATCCGCGCGCTGATCGCGAGCCTCAACGTCGCTACCGACGGCGCGATGGTCGTGCCGAGCGACTACGTGGAGGTCGTGATCCGCACGGCATGACGTCGGCGGGCGGAAGGCGGGCCGGGGCGCGCACGGCCCCCCGGCCCGCAATTGGTCACAAATCGCGGCCAACGTCCCCGGCCTCCGTCGCCTCTCATTCAATTCAAGGAATCCGTCATGCGCCAATTCGTCATCGCCGCCGCCGCGGCTTCGGCCACGCTCGTCGCCGCGCCGGCCGCGGCCGAGCCGGTCGACTACGTCGTCGACGAGGCCCACACCGCGATCATGTTTTCGATTTCGCGCTTCGGCTTCAACAACGTCCACGGCCGTTTCAACGCCTTCGACATCGACCTGACGCTCGACGAGGAGAACCCGGAAAACAGCTCGGTGTCGGCGACGATCTCGGTGATCAGCCTCGACTCCGGCGACCCGACCCGCAACTTCCATCTGATGGGCGAACGCTGGTTCGACCGCGACGAAGCGCCGACGATGACGTTTCAGTCGACGTCGGTCGAGCCGGTCGACGACACCCACGCCGCGGTCACCGGCGATCTGACCCTGAAAGGCGTGACCGTGCCGGTGACGCTCGACGTGACGCTCAACCGCATCGACGGCGAGGCCGGCAAGCGGCGCGCCGGCTTCACCATGACCGGCGGGCTCGACCGGCTCGACTTCGGCGTCGGCGGCGAATTCCCGATCGGGCCCGAAGTCGAGATCACGATCGAACTGCTCGCCGACGAAGCGGCGGACGACTAGCCCGCGCCGCGCGCCGGTCTCAGTAGCCGTAGCGCAGCGACACGATCGCCTGGGTGACGTCGTCGTTCTTCAGCGTCACGCCGTCGACGACGATGCGCGCGTCGGCGTGGTTGAGGCCGAAGTTCGCCGACAAGCCGCGGGCGATGTCGTAGGCGACGCCGGCGGCGGCGGAGGTTTCCGACTGACTCTCGACTTCGCCGTAGTGGCCTTCGAGCGACAGCGACACGGCGCCGCGCTTCCAGCGCACGCCGCTTGACGCGAACCAGCGCTCGACGTCCGACGCGGCGGAGTCGAGACGTTCGACGCCGACGCCGATGTCGTAGATTCCGCTGCCGAAGACGAATTCGCCGACGCCGCCAACGGCGTTGGAATCGTAGGTCGCGGCGCCGTCCGCGGAGACGAATTCGCTGTCGGTGTAGCGCCCGGTGAACCGGAAGTCCTTGTTGCCGATCGGCCGCGACCAGGACGCGCCGAGGTCGAAATTGGAGTCGTCGTCGACGACGCCGCTGAACCGCATCGGCCCGAAGCGGCCGGCGTAGCCCGCCCCTTCTTCCGCGAAGCCGCCGTACGGCGCGTCGTAGAACAGGATCGCCGAACCGACGCCGCGGCGGCGGCGGGTCTCTTCGCGCACCATGCCGTTGACTTCGCCGGCCGCGACCGCGCCCCAGGCGCCCGCGGCGTAGACCGCGTAGTTGTCGTCGTAGCGGTCGCCGCCGCCGACTCCGAACACGGCCCCGGGGTCGGAGACGTATTGGCCGAAGTAGGCCGCGCCGACGTTCCAGCGGTTCGGCAGCTGGGTTTCGGCGCTGACTTGGAAATTGCCGATGAACAGGGCCTCGGAGTCGTCGTCCCCGTCGCCGAGGTCGAACACGACGGGCGCGTCCAACAGGCCCGACAGGACGAAGGTGACGTCGCCGATTTCGGTCGCCAACGGCTCCTCCAGCGACGCCAGAGCGTCGTAGTTGAGCGGCACCGGCTGGGCGAGCGCGGCGGATCCGAATCCGGCCGCCGTCGCGGCGACGGCGGCGATGAACGCGCGGAAAGTCTTGATCGGCATCGCCTTACACCTTCGCCGGAAACGTGGTTTCAAACGCCTGCCGCGCGATCGCGCGGCCGGCGGCCATCGCCGCATCGTGGTCGGCGCGCCAGTGCACGCCGCCGTACAACCGGCTCATGCCGTTCTCCTCCGCCGCCTCGCTGAGGCGGGTCCAGCTGCGGGTCTTGCCGGCGATCTGAGGCCACAGGACCTGGTCCGGCGACGCGTGCGAAAACGCGACCTCGTCGGAGCCGTAAATCAGCGCCGTCAACGCCGTCGCCGCGGCGCCGAACGTCGAATGGCCGGAGGTGTAGGCCGGAAATTCCGGCGTCGGAATGTAGCTGCGCCAGCGCGGATCGGCGGCGACGCGCGGGTCGGCGTTGGCGAACTTCGGGGCCCGCGAGCGGATCGCGGTCTCGGGGCGGATGATGTCGTAGGCGTACTTGTTGTCCCAGGCGTTGATCGAGGCGTCGCACTGGGTCATGCCGAGCAGCGCGAAAGCGCGCGCCAGGTCGACGAAACTTAGATCGCGGTCCTGCAGCACCTGCGCGGCGATCAGCAGGAAATGCCCGGGCGGCGTGATCCCCCAGGGACCGTCCTCCCAAAACAGCGCGATGTCGGATTCGTCGTCGCTGCGGACGTCGCTGTCGGCGGCGCCGAGGCGGCGGATCAGGTCGAACTCCTCCGCGAACGCGGGGCTGCGCGGGTCATGGAACGGGTCGGCGCGGAACTGCGCCCCGGAGGTCATGGTCCACGGCGTGATCCGGCCTTGTCCGGGGTAGAGCCCGCGCGAAAAGCTGCCGAACGCCGGCCCGGGCGAGGCGCCGTAGAACGGCCCGGTCGGCGTCCAGCGCAGCGCGTCGTGACGGCGCGGGTAGCGGCCGAGATAGTAATTCACTTCGCTGGCTTCGGAGCCGTCGTTGGTGCGCATCCGCACCACGTGCATGCCGACGCGGCGGCCCCATTCGGCGCCGCGCGATTTCGCCGGGCCGTCGGGGAACCGGTTCAAGAACGCGTTGCGCTCGAACAAGAACGGTTGCTGAAACGTCTCCGCGGCGGCGACCCGGAAGGCGACGCCGTAGGCGACTTCGGGATCGGCGTCGGCCGGGCCTTCGCCGACCCCGAACGCTTCGCCGTAGGCGCCGGCGACGCCGTTCGCGGCGAGGAACCCGGCGGCCAGCGGCATGGCCAGGCTGTAGGCCGCGCGCGGCGGCGGCACGCGCTGGTCGCGCACCTGCTGCAGGGCCGCGTCGAGCCAGAAAAACACTGTGTTGTCGTGGCGCGCGTCGACCACCTGGGCGAGGTAGGAGGCCGCGCCGCCTCCGGCTCCGACGCAGCCGCTTGAGGCCAGCGCCGCGGTCAGCGAGGCGCCGCCGAGAAATGACCGTCGAGAAAGTTTCATGGCGTTCTGCTCGTCCCCGTCGCGCTCGCCGCGCACGCGGCCGACGGCCGGACGGACAGCGAGCGCCCCCGGGGCCGAGATCGCCGCCGGAAGTTCCAGATTCCCGCTGATTCAAGAGTCGCGCCACAAAAATCGCGAACCGAAACCGCCGCGCGACGATTGCGCCTTCCCAGGCGGCCCGTTCACCGCCCTTAACCTCACGATTTCATAGAGTTAGGATTTTTTGTTCCCTTCCCGTTCTTTTTGATTGAAATCCTATTTTGTCTTCGTTATGTTCCTCTCATGTTCACGGGCTGACGGAACACGGGAGCGGCGATCATGGGTTTCAGAACGGACACGATTTCTCTGGCGGTGAGCTGCTCGTCGTGCGGCGGCGCGCACATCGCGACGCGCGACACGGCCCGCGAAGACAGCCCCACCTGGTGCCGCGACTGCGGCTCCGACCTCGGCGAATGGGGCGAGGTCAAGGATCAAGCCCGCGCCGCCGTGTTCGACGCCATGCGTGACGACTTCCGCGTTCTTTTGCGTTCCGACGCTCTCCTCGACACGCGGATGCCCGCGGCCGCTTAAGGCCCCCGCCTGCGGTCCGCGCAACCTGGGACCCGGCGCGTGCTGCAGACGCGCCGGGTCCTTTTTGGTTTCACCCCCGCCGACCGCGCGCCACGTCAATCGGGCGCGGCCGCCGCGGCGCGCGCGATCGCGTCGATCACCGCGCCGCGGAACGCCGCGCGGTCGCCGAATTCGCCGATCTCGTCGTAGACGTGCAACGCCGCGCCGCGCAGCGTCGGATAGGTCGCCATCGCCGCGCGCGCGTCCGCCGCGCGGTCGTCGCGCGCGACGACGACGGCGCGCGCGAACAGACCCAAGTCGTCGAGCCGGTCGAGCTCCCACCGCGTGCCGTCGGTGAAATCGGACAAGTCGGCGATCACGACGTCGGCGGAGCGGATCAACAACAACACGACTTGGCGCCACCAGGCGTCCGTGGCGCGCACCAGCACCGCCTCTTTCGTCGACAGCGCGACCTCGAGGTTGAGCCCGGTGCGCTCGCGCAGCCGCTTGG
>JAJFFL010000010.1 GCA_021776705.1 Alphaproteobacteria bacterium | reverse complement strand
TCAGGGCGACCGCGGTCGCCCCGGTGTCGACGAGAAATCGCACGCGGACGCCGTTGACCGAGGACTCGGCCCAGAAGTGGCCGTCGTCTAGACGCGGCAGGGCGGCGGCGCCGAATCCGCTGTCGGCGGCCGCAAGTCGCTGCGGTTCGGCGACGCCCGGCGCCAGGCCGGAATCGGCCAGCCGGCCGGCGACGGCCGCGCAGACCAGCGCGGCGGCGAAAACAGCGGAGGCGGTGGCGACGGTCCGCATCGAGTCATCCAGATTCAGCGATCCGCCGAGCATGGCGCGCCCCGGCTTTCCGTCGCGTCAAAGAGCGTGGTTAACGCGACGTTGGCTTGGCGCCCGACACCAAAGCCTCGAGGCGCGCCGGGAGTCGGCTCAAGATGTCCCGCCGCGCCGCCGCGTCGAGGCGCGCCCAGGTCGCGATTTCGTCCGCCGTACGGCCGCAGCCGAGGCAAAGTTTTCCCTCGGCGTCGAGGGTGCAGACCTTCACGCAGGGCGTCGCCGGGTCGTTCATGAGACCTCCATCGGCCGCGGACGGACGTCCGGCAAGCCTCGTTTCTCGACATCGCCGCCGCGCGACCGCAAACTCGCCTTGGTCCGGGAATAAGTCAGAGTCCCGAAAACAGGCCGATTGAGACCGTGGCGCCCGGGCGCCCAGAGGTTTAGATTGGTTGTCACGAAATCTCAGGGGGAGTCGACATGTCCTGGTCGCGTCACGTCATCGGCGTCTTGTTTCTCATCGCCGGGATCGGCTTAGCCGGCGCGGCGGCCGCGCAACAACGCGTGGCGCTGGTGATCGGCAATTCGGCTTACCAGGACGGCTACCTGGCCAATCCCGCCGGCGACGCGGAACTGATTTCGGACAAGCTGCGCGCGGTCGGATTCGACGTCACCACCGTCGTCGACGCCGATGAAAACACGATGGAACGCGCCATCATCGACTACACGTTCAAGCTGCAGGACGCGACGCGGGACGCGGTCGGCGTGTTCTATTACGCCGGCCACGGCATCGAATCGAACGGCGAGAACTACCTGATCCCGATCGGCCATCGGATCACGCGCCGCGCCGACCTCGGCGCCGAGGGAATTCGCGCCAATTGGGTTATGGAGCAGCTGGAAGCCGCGGGAAACCGGATCAACTTCGTGATTCTCGACGCCTGCCGCAACAATCCGTTGCCGCAGTCGATCTTCCGCTCCAGCGGCACGGGGCTTGCGGAAATGAAGGCCCCGGTCGGCACCTTCGTCGGATTTTCAACCACCCCGGGAACCACGGCGGCTGACGGCGAGGGCGACCACAGCCCCTACGCCACCGCTTTGGCCGATGTCATTGAAACCCCCAACCTGCCCGCCGAACTGGTGTTCAAGCGGGTGCGCGACAGGGTGATCTCGTCGACCGGCGGCATACAGGTGCCTTGGGATCAGACCAGCCTGGCCGGGGAAGACTTCTTCTTCGTCTCGTCGTCGACGACGACCACCAGCACCGACGGCACCACGACCCGCACCGACACGACCGTCGTCGGCCGCGACGCCGACGTCGGCGGCGACCGCATCGAGATGGCGTTCTGGGACTCGATCAAAGACAGCACCAACGCCGCCGACTTCGCCGCCTATGTCGACCGCTACCCGGACGGCGCGTTTTCGCCGATCGCGCGCAACCGCTTGGCGGCGCTGAACCCCGGCGACGCGCGTTCGACCTTGCCCAGCCGGCCGGCGGACTTGATCGTCGACGCGTCAGGCGGCGGGGACTACGCCACCATTCAAGAGGCGGTGATCGCCGCCGCCGACGGGGACATCATTCACGTGCGCTCCGGCGTCTACCGGGAAGATGTCTCTTTCACCGAGGACAAGCGGCTGACGCTTCTCGGATTGGGCTCGGGCGCCGGCCGGCCGACGATCGCCGCCGGCGAATACCGGCCCATCGAGGTGATGTCCGGCAATCCGATCATCGAGAATTTTCAGATTGAAGGCGATAAGGAGAACTACGCCGCAATCTACATCGTCGGCGGGCAGCCGAAGTTCAAAGACAACGACATCTCCACCTCACAGAACGCGTGCGTCTGGGTCGAGGGCTACGCCACGCCGGTGTTCAGCGGCAACCAAATCGGGCCGTGCGCCACCTGGGGCGTGCACATGAACGAGAATTCGGGCGGCATCTTCGAAGGCAATACGATCGAAAACGCCGGCTACAACACGATCCTGGTGTGGGGCGTCGCGGTGCCGACGTTCCTCAACAACGAGGTCCGCAACTCCGGCTTGGCGATCGAAACCGAAGACACCAACGCGTCCGGCATCTGGATCGACGAAGACGCCGCGCCGACGTTCGTCGACAACACCATCGTGCAGTCCGAGTCGAAGGGCGCCGAGATCTTCGGCGCCGCCCGGCCGACGTTCCAGCGCAACAGCTTCACCGGCGGTCTGCGCGGCGTGATATTCGGCGGCACGACCAGCGGGCGCTTCGAAGAGAACACGGTCACCCGCACCGAAGAGCAGGCGCTGCTGGTCTATGAGACGGCGACGCCGACGGTGATCGGCAACCAGTTCTCCCAGGTGCGCGGCCACTGCGTGCACTACAACAATCAAGCCTCGGGCGTGTTTGAGAACAACACCATGACGAGTTGCGGCCTGCCGCCGACGTTCGCGTCGGTGCACCTCGGCGAAGAGACGACCGTGACGTTCGTCAACAACGTCCTCAACGGCCCCGGCATGACCGAAATCGTCGACATGAGCGGCACCGTCGACATGGCGGCGAACGAGATCAATCCCTAGGCCGGGGCGTCAATCGTCGCGCCGCGGCGCGACCTTGAAGCGCAGCCAGTCCAGGAACGTGTTGGCCCCGTGGGCTTCGTCCCAAGCGCGTTCGAAGAACGCGGACGTGGCGGCGGGGTCGATGAACAGCGCGGCGCGGGTCCGCATCGGCGCCGCAGGGTCGAGCTCCTTGACCACCGCCGCCGGGTTTCCGGCGACCACGACGTTCGCCGGCACGTCCTTCACGACCATCGCGCGGGCCCCGACGACGGCGTTGTCGCCGATGGTCACGCCCTTGCCGACGTAAGCCCCGTCGCCGATCCAGACATTGTCGCCCAGGCGCACCGGGCGGGCGCCGCGCGACGCCGCCACCCGGTCGTGCATCTCATGCCAGTCGCAGTCGCTGAGGGTCGCGCCGCGGGCGAACATGCAGGCGTGGCCCGCGGTGATCTCCCGGGCGGCGGTCAAGCGCACGCCGCCGGTCACCAGAACGGCGTCGCCGAGCGTGATCGCGGCGGCCTCGTTCGGCGGCGGCCAGGTGGTCAGGCGCACAACTTCGTCGCGGCTCGCCAGCAGATGAAGGTCGCGGCCGGCGCGGACGCCGCGGCCGAACACCTCCACGTGCCAGGGCCGGGTGAAGCTCCAGCCGTCGCCGAGGGCGTCGAACTGGGGGACCAGAAAGCGCCGCGCCCACCAGGCTTCGTAGCCGACGGCGAGGTCGCGCAGCCACTTGGGGCGGTGATCGCGTCGCATCGCGGACAAGTGAAGCGCGATCCGCGCCGGCCGCCTAGTCCCCGGCTTGACGCCGGGCCCCCGTCCCGCGATCACGGCCCCATGAACGCCATCCGGGACGCCATTCTCGAGCTCGCCGCCGAATGCGGCCCTGGCAAGTCGATCTGCCCCAGCGAAGCGGCGCGGGCTGTCGATCCCGGCGCCTGGCGGGGCCTGATGCGGGCCGTGCGCAACGAGGCGATCGGCCTCGCCCGCGACGGGCGGATCGTGATCCTGCGCAAGGGCAAGCCGGTCGATCCGAGCGCGTTCAAAGGCGTCTACCGCTTGGCGCCGCCGCCATGACCGACGCGACCGTCGTCCACGAAATCGGCGAGGAGGGATTCGACCGCGTCGCGCCGATCCTGCGCGCCGCGATCGACGCCGGCGACGTGTTCGCGGCGTACGACGGCATGAGTCCGGAGCAGCTTCGCGCCTATTGGTTCAAGCCCGGCACGCGGGTGTTCGAGGCCAAGGTCGGCGCCGACACCGCCGGCACGGCGTACTTGCGGCCCAATCAGCCTGGGCGCGGCGACCATGTGGCCAACGCCGGATTCGCGGTCGGCGCGGCCCACCGCGGCAAGGGCGTGGCCCGCGACTTGTGCCGCTTCGTGCTCGAGACGGCGCGCAAGCAGGGCTACGCGGCGATGCAGTTCAACTTCGTGGTGTCGACCAACGCCCCGGCGGTGAAACTGTGGGAGGACTTCGGCTTCGCGACGATCGGCGTGATTCCCGGCGGCTTCCGGCACCCCAGCCGCGGCGACGTCGACGTCTACATCATGCACCGAAAGATTCTCTGACATGGACGACCTCATCGCCGAAATCCGCGCCTGCCGGGTGTGCGCCGAGGCCCTGCCGCACGAGCCGCGGCCGGTGGTGCAGCTTCACGCCGAGGCCCGCGTCGTCATCGTCGGGCAAGCGCCGGGAACCCGGGTGCACGAGTCCGGCGTGCCGTTCACGGACCCGTCGGGCGACCGGCTGCGCGATTGGATGGGCGTCGATTGGGACACGTTCTACGACCCGGCGAAGGTCTCCATCGCCCCGGCGGGGTTCTGTTTTCCCGGTCTCGACGCCAAGGGCGGCGACTTGCCGCCGCGCAAGGAATGCGCGCCCCTGTGGCAGGCGCGGGTGTTCGCGGCGATGCCGCACGTCGAACTGATCGTGCTGCCGGGCGCGTACGGCCAGGCGCACCATCTCGCCAAACGCCGCAAGCGGAGCTTGACCGAGACCGTCCGCTCGTGGCGCGACTATGGCCCGAGACACTTTCCGTTGCCGCACCCGTCGTGGCGCAACAACGCGTGGCTGAAGAAGAATCCATGGTTCGACGCCGAAGTGTTGCCGGACTTGCGGCGGCGGGTCGCCGCGGCCTTGTCGCGGTCGCCGCGCTGACGGCGGCGGCCTGCGCGTTTCAGCGCCAGCAGCCTCTGGCGGCCCCGGCGGCGTTCGACGGGCCGCGGTTCGAGGCCGACGCGTTCGTCAGCCACGACGGCGCGCGGCTGGGCTTGACCCGCTGGAGCCCCGACGGCGAGCCGTGGGCGGTGATCGTGGCGGTTCACGGCATGAGCGAATACGGCGAAGCCTTCTACCTCGCCGGGCCGTGGTGGGCGGCGCGCGGCGTCGCCACCTACGCCTACGACCAGCGCGGCTTCGGCCGCTCGCCGGAACGCGGCGTCTGGCCGGCGGCCGAGGTGATGTCCGCCGACGTCCTGGCGGCCGTCGCGGCGGCGCGGCGCGCCCATCCCGGGGCGCGGGTCGCCGTGCTCGGCGAAAGCATGGGCGCGGCCGCGGTGATCGTCGCCGCCGACGCCGCCCAAGGTCCGGTCGCCGACGCCGTCATCTTGTCGGCCCCGGCGGTGCGCGGCTGGTCCGCCTTGCCATGGCCGCAGCGGGTCTCCTTGTGGACCGCGGCCCGCGCCGCGCCGGGTCTGCGCGTTCGCCCGCCGCGCAATCTCGGCGTTCAGGCGACCGACAACATCGACGCCCTGATCAAGAACGGCGACGATCCCTTGTTCTTGTTCGAGACCCGGCTCGACGCCCTCTACGGGCTCGTCAGCCTGATGCAGGCGGCGACCGAGGCGAGCCTGGCCGAACAAGAGCCGACGCTCGTGCTCTATGGCGCGCGCGACGAATTGATCCTGCCGGACGACGTCGCCGCGGCGGTCGACCATCTCGGGCCGTGCGGGCGCACGGCCTACTACCCGGAAGGCTGGCACATGCTGCTGCGCGATCTTCAGGCCGAGGTGGTTTGGCGCGACGTGGCCGCGTTTCTCTCTGACCCGGCCGCCGCTCTGCCGTCCGGAGCGGGACCGGTTCCCGGGGCGCCGGCGGATCGCCTCGGCGATGCAGCAAAATGTGTTGCGGCGCAATAAGATCGGCCCAGCTGCGAAAACCGTCGCGGACCGCTTGAGAACCGCCGCGACCCCGTTTATCGGTTCGCCCGCGCGCGGCCGAACGTGGCCGCGCCCGAGCTCTTCGAAGCCGTGAAAGGCCCGCTCATGAGCGTGTTCGAACGTCCGTCCTTCGACGGGCACGAAAGCGTGCACTTCTTCTCCGACGCCGACACCGGCTTGAAGACCATCATCGCGATTCACTCGACGGCCCTCGGACCCGGCGCGGGCGGGGCGCGGATGTGGACCTATCCGTCTTCGGAAGAGGCGCTCCGCGACGTTCTGCGGCTGTCGCGCGGCATGAGCTACAAGAACGCGATGGCGGACCTGCCGCTCGGCGGCGGCAAGGCGGTGATCTTGAAACCCGAAGGCGGCTTCGACCGTCCGGCCCTGTTCGAGGCCTACGGACGCTGCGTCGACGCCTTGGGCGGCCGCTACATCACCGCCGAAGACGTCGGGGTCGGCCCCGACGACATGCGCGCGGTGCGCAAGGCGACGCGTCACGTCGCCGGCCTCACCGAGGGCGTTGCGGCCAGCGGAGATCCGTCGCCGGTGACCGCGAAAGGCATATTCAACGGCATCCGGACCAGCGTCCGTCGCGCGTTCGGCCGCGACGATCTGGCCGGCGTCCGCGTCGCCGTGCAGGGAGTCGGCCATGTCGGCGGCTACCTCTGCGACTTCCTCGCCGACGCCGGCGCCGAGCTCGTTGTCACCGACGTCGACAAGGACCTTCTGGCCGCGGTCGCGGAGCGCGCCGGGGCCGAGGTCGTGGCGCCGAACGTGATCTACGACGCCGAAGTCGACGTGTTCGCGCCGTGCGCCCTGGGCGCGGTCATCAACCCGGAGACGATCGACCGGCTCAGGTGCCGGGTCGTCGCCGGCGGGGCCAACAACCAGCTCGAGTCGCCGGAAATGGGGACCGAACTGGCGAAACGCGGGGTGCTTTACGCCCCCGACTACGTCATCAACGGCGGCGGCATCATCAACGTCGCGGCCGAGATCGCCGGCGACTACGATCCGGCGTGGGTGGCCGCCAAGCTCGATCAGCTCAGCGCTACGCTCGACGAAGTCTTCGAGCGCGCCGCGGCCGGCGGCCGTCCGCCGCACGAGATCGCCGATCAGATGGCGCGCGAACGCATCGCCGCGGCGAAACCGGAAATGGCGCACGCCTGAGCGGCCGCCGCCGCGCCCTGGCGCGGGACTTGCTAACCCTTTGTTCACCATAGCCGCGCGGCCCGATTTCGGGCAGCCGGCGGGCGAGCCGAGGCGTTCCATGAGCCTGATGAAAGCGATGATGCGGGCCGCCGGCGTGACGGTGGGATCCTCGCAAACCCTGGATTTTCAGCGCGATTCGACGCTCGACGACGGGATGCGCCAGGTGCTCGGGACGATCGAATTGCTGGCCGAACTCGACACCCGTTTGGCGGTGATCCAGCGCGACCTGGTCGGCCCCCGCGGGATGCCGGACGGCGAACTGCCGGACCCGCGCGACATCGGCCTGCACGGCTATGTGCCGAAGTTGATGGAGGCGTCGCTCTACATCGGCGCCCTGAGCCGCCGCATGCATCTGCGCGCCGGCGTCATCGAGGCCGCCATCGGCCGCCGCCGCCGGCCGGCGTTTGAAGACATGAGCGCCGTCGACCGCACCCGCTACACCGTCGCCCGCAAGAAGGACGCCGCGGCCCGGCCCGGCGCCTTGCCGCCGCCCGCCAAGCCGCGCGCGCCGTCGCCGTCGACGTCTCCGTCGGCCAAGCGGCCGCAACCGCGCCCGCGGCCGAACCCGCCGGTCTAGGCGGCCGCGGCTTTCGCACACCTGACATCGTGCTAAGACGTCCGCCGCAGCGGACGGAGCGAATCGCGCGTGTCGCAACCCACGGTCATCATCGGCGCGGGGCAAGCCGGCTACCAGGCCGCGGCGAGCCTGCGCAAGCTCGGCCACGCCGGACCGATCACGCTGCTCGGGGACGAACCGCACGCGCCCTATCAGCGCCCGCCGTTGTCCAAGGCCTACCTCGCCGGCGACTTCGACCGGGCGCGCCTGTATTTCCAGGACGCCGAATTCTGGGCCGCCAACCACATCGACCTGCGCCTGGGAGTCCGCGCCGTGCGCCTCGACCGCGCCGCGGCCCGGGTCGAACTCGACGACGGCGCGGCGCTCGACTACGGCCACGTGATCCTCGCCGCCGGCACGCGGCCGCGGCGGCTTGAGGCGCCTGGCGCCGACCTGCCGGGGGTGCACGTGCTGCGCGGGATCGACGACGTCGACGCCATCCGCGCCGGTTTCGCGGCGGCGCGCAACGTGGTCGTCGTCGGCGCCGGCTACATCGGGCTCGAGGTCGCCGCGGTGGCGCGCACGGCCGGCAAAACGGTGACCGTGATCGAGGACAAGGAGACGGTGTTGAATCGGGTCGCCGGCCCGGAGATTTCGGCGTTTTACGAACACCAGCACCGCGCCGCCGGGGTCGCGTTTCATTTGGCGGACCGGGTCCGCAGCTTCGCCGCCGAGAACGGCCGCGTCGCCCGCGTCGATCTTGAAAGCGGCGCCGCGGCGGCGTGCGATCTGGCGATCGTCGGCGTCGGGGTCGTCGCCAACGCCGAACTCGCCGCCGAGGCCGGCCTCAAGACCGAAGACGGGATCTGGGTCGACGCCCACGCCCGCACCGAGGACCCGCGGGTGCTGGCGGCCGGCGACGTCGCCAACCACCCCAGCGCGCTCTACGGCCGCCGTGTGCGCCTCGAGTCGGTGCACAACGCCATCGAGCAAGCCAAGACCGCCGCCGCCGCCGTCGCCGGCGTCGACACGGTTTACGACCAGGTCCCGTGGTTCTGGTCCGACCAGTACGATCTCAAGCTGCAGACCGCCGGACTTTCCGAAGGCCACGACGAAATCGCCGTGCGCGGCGCGCCGCAGGACCGGTCGTTCTGCGTCTTCTATTTGCGCAACGGCCGCGTGATCGCGTCCGACGCCGTCAACCGCCCGGCCGAACACATGCTGAGCCGCAAGCTGATCGCGGCGCGGGCTGAGATCGGGCCGGCGCGCCTCGCCGACGAAAACCTGACCGTCAAAGACTTGCTCGCCGCCGCCTGAAGGAGCCGCCATGGCCGACGTTTTGCGCACCCCCGACGCCCGCTTCGCCGGCCTCGAGGGCTACCCGTTCGCGCCGCGCTGGACGACGGTCGACGAACCGGACCTCGGCGCCCTGCGCATGCACCATGTCGACGAAGGGCCGGCGGACGGCGCGCCGGTGGTGATGCTGCACGGCGAGCCGAGCTGGTCCTACCTCTACCGGGCGTTCATACCGAAGATCGCCGACGCCGGCTTGCGAGCCCTGGCCCCGGATCTGATCGGCTTCGGAAAGTCCGACAAGCCGGCGCGCCAGGACGACTACTCCTACAGCCGTCACGTCCGCTGGCTGCACGCCTGGTTCGACGCGCTCGACCTCAAGAACGTGACCTTGTTCGTGCAGGACTGGGGCGGGCTGCTGGGTTTGCGCGTCGCCGCCGAACGGCCCGATCGCGTCGCGCGGGTGATGGCCGGAAACACCTTCCTGCCGACCGGCGAAGAGCCCGCGTCGGACGCGTTTCTGGCCTGGCGCGACTTCGCCAAGGCGTCGCCCGTCTTTCACATCGGCGGGGTGCTCGACCTGGGCACGCAGCGGGCGCTCTCCGAGGCCGAGAAGGCCGCCTACGACGCGCCGTTCCCAGACGAAGCCCACAAGGCCGGCGCGCGCGCGTTTCCGGCGCTGGTGCCGACCTCGCCGGACATGGACGGGGCCGCGGACAACAAGCGCGCGTGGGACGTTCTCAGGCGATGGGACAAGCCGTTCTTGACCTGCCATTCGGACAAGGACCCGATCACGCGCGGCGCGGACACGGCGCTGCAAAAATTGATCCCCGGGTGCGCCGGCCAGCCCCACTTCACGACCGAGAACGCGGGCCATTTCTTCCAGGAAGACGCGCCGGACGTGTTGACGCAGCGCCTGATCGCGTTCGCGCGCAGCTAGTCGATCCCCCAGTCGCGCCGGATCTCGTCGGCGTGTTCGCCGGGCGCGGGCGGCGGCCGCGAGACGGCGCCGGGGGTGGCGGAGAAGCGCGGCGCGGGCGCGGGCTGGGTGACGCCGGCGTTTTCGACGTAGCCGCGCCGCGCCGCCGCGTGCGGATGCGCCGCCGCTTCATCGAACGTCAGCACCGGCGCGACGCAGGCGTCCGCGCCGGCGAAATGGGTTTCCCACTCAGCGCGCGTTTTGGCGGCGAAGATCTTCGCAAGAGCCTCGGCCTGGGACGGCCAGACGGGCATGTCCCACTGCGGCCACGCCGCCGCGTCGAGGCCGAGGCCGGCGATCAGGGCGGCGTAAAACTGCGGCTCGATCGCGCCGACGGCGACGAAGCCGTCCGAACACGCGTAGCAGCGGTAGAAGGGCGCGGCCCCGTCGAGCAGGTTCGACGCCCGCGCGTCGTTCCACAGTCCCATCGCCTTGAGGCCGAAAAACAACGTCGTCTGCAAGCCGACGCCGTCGACGATGGCGGCGT
>JAJFFL010000090.1 GCA_021776705.1 Alphaproteobacteria bacterium | reverse complement strand
GCAGCCGGCCGCTTCTTCGCTTGCAAGCCACGGCGGAATGGCGACAATCGCGGCAATTCCGACGACCGCCACCAGCAGACCCGCGACCAGCCAGGCGCGGCGTGGTTCAGGTTCCGGTGGCGATTGTTCGGTGGACGGCATGCTGGGCGTTTCCTTCATCCGGCTTCGGGACCCGTGGTGGACGACATGAACGATAAGACAGACAACAAGACCGCCAACAAGACTGGCAGCGACACCAGCACCATCTGGGGCGGCCGCTTCGCGGCCGGACCTTCGGCGGTGATGGACGCCATCAACGCCTCCATCGACTTCGACCAGCGCTTTTATACCCAGGATATCGCCGGTTCCAAGGCCCATGCGCGGATGCTGGCCGACCAGGGTATCCTGACGGTCGCCGACGTCGACGCCATCACGGTGTCGATGTCGCGCGGAGCGAGCGCGCCGGCGGCGGACGTGGCCGCGGTCGCGATCCTGATCGCGGTGGCGGTCAACACGGCGGCGAAAGCGGCGATCGGCTGGACCGCGGGCGGACGCCGCGCCGGCCTCAGCCTTGCGGCGATGACCGTCGCCGCCGTCGCCGCGGGCGTGTGCGGCGAGGCCGTGTGGTTGTCGGTCGTTCCGGCGGGATGACGCCGCGGCGCGAACGCGCCATGATCGCCGACGCGAGTCACTGCAACGGGGCGCCGCATGCTGGCCAATCTCGCCGTCGCGTCCGGGATGGTGTCGCTGACGGTGGTCATCCACCTGCTTGGACTCGCCGGCCTGCTCGCGGCCTTCAACCACCGCAACGAACGGATCGGCGGCACCGGCGATCCGCTGCGTCAAATGGGGGTCATCACGATCGTCGTGTTCGGGGTGTTCGCGATCCACACGTTGCAGATCTGGCTCTACGCCGCGGTCTATCTTGCGGTCGGCGAATTCTCGACGCTGGAGGCGGCGCTTTATTTTTCCACCTCGACGTTCACCACGGTGGGCTTCGGCGACGTCTACCTGGACGAGTCATGGCGACTGCTGTCGGCGATCGAAAGCGCCAACGGGTTCATTCTGATCGGCTGGTCGACGGCCTTTCTGGTCAATGTCACGTTCCGCCTCCGGGCGGTCGAGGAGGAGTGGGCCCGGCGCCGCGAGGCCGTGCGCGACGCCGGCGAAAACGACTGACTCGCGCGCGGTTTACCGGGCGGTCCGGCGCCAGTATGACTTCCGCCGAACGATCATCAGCACGCCGACGTCTCGGCGATGGGCGCCCATGTTCTCCAAGGTCATGATCGCAAACCGCGGCGAGATCGCCGTGCGCGTCATCAAGACGTGCGCGCGCCTCGGGATCAAAACCGTCGTCGTCTACTCCGACGCCGACGCCGGCTCGCTCGCCGTCGAGATGGCCGACGAGGCGGTGCGCATCGGCCCGCCGCCGGCGGCCGAAAGCTATCTCGACATCGACAAGATCATCGCCGCGGTCAAAGCCACCGGGGCCGAGGCCGTGCACCCGGGGTTCGGGTTCCTGTCCGAAAACCCCAAGTTTGCGGAACGGTTGAAAGCCGAAGGGGTCGCCTTCGTCGGCCCGAACACGGCCGCGATCGAGGCCATGGGCGACAAGATCGCGTCGAAGAAGGTCGCCGCCGACGCCGGCGTCAGCGTCGTGCCCGGCCACATCGGCGAAATCGCCGACGCTGGCGAAGCGGTGAAGATCGCGTCCGAAATCGGCTTTCCGGTGATGATCAAGGCCTCGGCCGGCGGCGGCGGCAAGGGCATGCGCGTCGCTTGGGACGCCAAGGAGGCCAAGGAGGGCTTTCAGTCGGCGCGCAACGAAGCCAAGTCGGCGTTCGGCGACGAGCGCATCTTCATCGAAAAGTTCATCGAGCAACCGCGCCACATCGAGATTCAAGTTCTTGGCGACAAGCACGGCTCCGTCGTCCACCTCGGCGAGCGCGAATGCTCGATTCAACGGCGCAATCAAAAAGTCATCGAAGAAGCGCCGAGTCCGTTTCTCGACTCCAAGACGCGCAAGGCGATGGGCGAACAGGCCGTCGCCTTGGCGGCCGCCGTCGACTACGACAGCGCCGGCACGGTCGAGTTCATCGTCGACAAGGAGAAACGCTTCTACTTCTTGGAGATGAACACGCGGCTGCAAGTCGAGCACCCGGTGTCCGAAATGATCACCGGGCTCGATTTGGTCGAACAGATGCTGCGCGTGGCGGCGGGCGAAAAGCTCAAGCTGGCGCAAAAGGACGTCAAGTTCGACGGCTGGGCGGTCGAGACCCGGATCTACGCTGAAGACCCGTACCGCGGCTTTCTGCCGTCGATCGGCCGGCTGTCGCGATTCCGTCCGCCGGCGGAGGGCGACAACGGATTCGGCGTCGTGCGCGTCGACACCGGCGTCGTCGAGGGCGATCAGATCTCGCTCTTCTACGACCCGATGATCGCCAAGCTCGCCACCCACGGCGACGACCGCGCGGCGGCGATCGACTCGATGCTGGCCGCGCTCGACCTGTTCGACATCGCCGGCATCCAGGACAATACGCCGTTCTTGTCGGCGGTGTGCGGCCAGAAACGGTTTCGCGACGGCGCCCTGACCACAGGCTACATCGCGGAGGAGTTTCCCGACGGGTTTTCCGGCGTGGCGCCGGGCGCGCTGGACCGCCGGATGATGATCGCGGCGGCGGCGTTCGCCCACGTGACGGCCGTGCGGCGGGCGGCGCGGGCCACCGGCGCCGTGGCCGTCTCGCACGACCTTGAGCGCGAAGACTGGGTGGCGCTGTTCAACGGCGAGCGGGCCGCGATCACCGTGGCGATCGACGAGCTGGGGGCCACGATCGACTTCCCGAAACGGCGCGGCGCGCGGTTGGAGACCCAGTGGCGGCCGGGCGAACGGGTGTTCTCCGGCGAGCTCGACGGGGTTCCGTTCTCTCTGATCCTCGACCCCGCGAACGAAGGTTACGACGTGCGCCGCCGCGGCGCGCGGGAGCGGATCATCGTCTGCCGCCCGCGCGCCGCCGAGTTGCGCGCGAGTCTGCCGGAAAAAGTAGCTGCCGACACCGGCAAGTTTGTGACTTCGCCGATGCCCGGCCTGGTGGTTTCGGTCGCGGTCGCGGAAGGTCAGGACATCAAGGCCGGCGAAGCGCTTCTCGTGGTCGAGGCGATGAAAATGGAGAACGTCATCCGCGCCGAACGCGACGGCGTGGTCAAGGCGGTCGCCGCCGCGCCCGGGGCCAGCGTCGCCGCCGACGAACTGTTGATCGAATTCGAATGACGTGAACCCCGGCCGGCGGCGGGCGCGCCCGATCGCCGCTCGGCGTCTGGAGGACATCTGACATGAGCATTCTCGGCGTGCTGTTCCGGCCCAACGGGCGCATCGGGCCGGCCGGTTACTGGACCGGGTTC
Source organism: Alphaproteobacteria bacterium (assembly GCA_021776705.1). Lineage (GTDB taxonomy): Bacteria > Pseudomonadota > Alphaproteobacteria > Caulobacterales > Maricaulaceae > JAJFFL01. Next base: position 5,121 of record JAJFFL010000090.1, on the reverse strand, counting down.
GCAATCCTGGCGATCGTCAGCTCGGTCGTCGCCTACGTGTCCTTCACGCGCCCGGAATCGTCCATGATCGCGTGGTTGATCAGCCTGGCGCTGATCTATGTCTACGTGGTCGTCCACGGGAAGCGGTTTCACGACAAGGGCCACAGCGCCTGGATGGCGCTGATCCCGTTTTGCGTCTCGCTGGTCGTTGGAACGGTCGCGTCGTGGACCCTGATGGGCATCGAATACTTCGAGATCATTCGTGAGGCGGCGGCGGCCCTGGGGATCGACACGAGCGACCCCGCGGCGCTTCAGGAAGCCATGCAGTCTCCGGAGTTTCAGGCGGCGTTGACGGAGCGCGTTCAGGATCCCGACGTGGCCCTGCCGCTGCTGCGTTCCGGCGTGATCCCGGGGTTCCTCGGCTTTTGGGCCAGCAGCCTTTTTGATGGGCCTTTGGGTCGGCCTTGGCGGTCAGGCCGGCGGCAACGACTATGGCCCCGACCCGCGCACGCCGGAAGCTTTCTAGCGGCTCTTCGCACTTGCACTGTGACGTTCCGGTCGCGCATTTAGGCGAAGATTGGAAGGGTTCCAAAGCGCGCAACGGGGCGTCACGGGCGATGGACTGGAACGGCATGTTCCTGCGGTTGGACGGCCGCATCGGACGCAAAGGCTTCTGGCTCGGCTTCGCCGCGGCGGTCGCCGCGCTGGTGGCGATCGACCTCGCGGCCCGCGGCACGGCGCTGGTGCTGTTGCTGGCGCCGTTCGCGCTCTACGCGCTCGCCGCCGTGATCGTGAAGCGGCTGCACGACCGGGGCCGCTCCGGCTGGTGGAGCTTGCTGATCGTCACCCCGCTGGTGGCCGGATTCGCCGCCGCGCCGCTGGCGCGGCTGGTCGGCCTCGGCGAACGCGGAATTCAAACCTTCGTCGTCGCCGTCACCTGGCTCGCGATCGCCGGCGTCGTCGCCTGGATCGTGGTCGACCTCGGCCTGCAGGACGGCGAGCCCGGCTACACCGAGCACGGACCGCCGCCGCTGCTGTGAGTCTCAACCGTCGGCCGGCTTCATGATCGAAAACGCCGCGCCTTGCGGGTCCGCGACCACCGCCATGCGGCCGACCTTGGGAATGTCGAACGGTTCGACGTGCACGACGCCGCCAAGGTCCTTCGTCTTTTTCGCCGCCGCGTCGACGTCGTCGACGCGCACGTAGATCATCCAGTGCGGCGGCGCGTCCTTGAGTTGCTCGCCCTGCATCTTGACCAGACCGCCGTGCGCGCCCTCGCCGTGTTTGATGATGTGATAGGTGTATTCGCCCATGTCCATTTCATCCCAGGCCCAGCCCAGGAGCTTGCCGTAGAACGCCTTCGCGCCGTCGGCGTCGGTGGTGTTGAGTTCATGCCAGAACCAGTCGCCTTGCTTGCTCATGCGATCCTCCATCAATCGGAACTTCATTTAATCGGATGGTTAAATGGTCGGCAAGCACTATCGCGACGTCGTTTGGTCAGCCGCCGGAGACCGGCGTGTCGAGCCGCGGCGGCGCGGCGTCGGCGACCGGACCGAACACCGGTTCGAAAGCGCGGCGCAAGGCGGCGTCCGCGTCCGCCAGGGTCGCCCGCCGGCCGAGCGAGGCCAGCGAGCAGACTCCGTGGGCGCGCTGGCCGCACGGCACGATGCCGTCGAAATGGCTGAGGTCCGGGTCGACGTTGACCGCGACGCCGTGGAACGACACCCAGCGCCGCACGCGGACGCCGATGGCGGCGATCTTTTCTTCGCCCGGCGGGGCGTCGCGATCGACCCAGACTCCGACCCGGCCGTCGCGCACCGTTCCGGCGACGCCGAGGTCGGCGAGGGCGGCGATGAGCCAGCGCTCCAGGTCGTGAACGAAACGGCGCACGTCGCGGCCGCGCCGGCGCAAGTCGAGCATTGTGTAGACGACCCTCTGGCCGGGGCCGTGGTAGGTGTATTCGCCGCCGCGGCCGGACCGAAACACCGGGAACCGGTCGGGGGCGAGCAGGTCTTCCGGCTTGGCGCTGGTCCCGGCGGTGTACAGCGGCGGGTGCTCGAGCAGCCAAACCAGTTCGCCGGCGTCGCCGCGGCGAACGGCGTCGGCGCGCGCCTCCATGAACGCCGTCGCCGCCGCGTACGGGACGCGGCCGGGCGAAACGGACCAGGCGATCGGCGAATCGGGGGCGATCATCGGAACTTAACGGTCTCCTAACCATGTCGGCTTCAGATTGGCGTCGTTCGCCGCGCGATCAAGCGTCGGCGCGAAGGGGCTTGGCGCCGTGAGCCAGATCGACAGGGTCGACATCGAGATCTCCGCGCTGCTTGGCCGGTGTTCGTTGCCGGTGCGCCAACTCCTGCGAATGGGCCGCGGGGCCGTCATTCCGCTCGACGCCGGCGAAGACGACGAAGTCTGGATTCTCGCCAACGGCCGGCCGATCGCTCGCGGCGAGATCATCATCCAAGGCGATCGCGTGGCGATTTCCGTGACCCGTCCGGCCGACATCCACGACTACCTCGCCGCCGCCTGAACCGCGGCCGCCGCCCCTTCACTTTCCAGCCGACCTCTGATAGCACGCCGGCTCTCCGGTTTGCGGCCGTGGCGGAACTGGTAGACGCGCAGCGTTGAGGTCGCTGTGGGGTAAAACCCGTGGAAGTTCGAGTCTTCTCGGCCGCACCAATTCATCTCTGAACAAGAACACGCAGACGAACCCCGTCGCGGGGCTCGCGCCGCCGCGTCGGCTTGCCTAGTGTGGCCCGTCGGCAGGAGTGCGAAGGGCATGAGCGACCAAGACGTCGTCGACCGCGACAACCCGGAAGACGGCGCGCCGGGCATCGACGTCGATCAGCGGCGCGTCGCCGCCGTGGCCCAGGCGATCGCCGACGGAGACGGCCGCCTGGTCGCCGACGAACTCGTCGACTTGCACCCGGCCGACGCCGCCGACGTGCTTGAACAGCTCTCCCTCGATCAGTTCCGGTCCGCTTTGGAGCTGGCGCCGCGGGCGTTCGACGCCGAAGTGCTGGCCGAACTCACCGACGACAGCCGCGAGATCGCGCTCGAGAGCCTGCCGACGCGCCACATCGCCCGCGCCGTCGGCGATCTCGATTCCGACGACGCCGCCCATCTGCTTGAAGAACTGGCCGACGAGCGCCGCGAAGAGGTGCTCGCCGAGCTGCCGCAGGACGAGCGTTCGGCGGTCGAGGAAAGTCTTTCGTTCGAGGAGGACACCGCCGGCCGGCTGATGCAGCGCGAGTTCGTCGCGGCGCCGGAATTCTGGACCGTCGGCGACGCCATCGACCACATGCGCGACGCCGGCGAAGACGACCTGCCGGAGAGTTTTCACGAAATCTATGTCGTCGACCCCGCGTTCCGTCCGATCGGCGCGGTGCCTCTCGGCATGCTGCTGCGCAAACGGCGCGGCGTTCCCTTGTCGGAGATCATGTCCGAGCTGCACACCTCGATCGGCCCCGACATGGACCAGGAAGACGTCGCCTACGTGTTCAGCAAGTATCACTTGATCCAGGCGCCGGTGGTCGACGAGGCGGGGCGGCTCAAGGGCATCCTGACCGTCGACGACGTGGTCGACGTCATTCAGGAGGAAAACGCCGAAGACATGCTGGCCCTGGCCGGGGTGAGCGAAGCCGGGGTCGGTCAAACCGCATGGGAGCAGGTGCGCGCCCGCGCCCCTTGGCTGGCGGTGAACCTCGTGACCGCGATCGGGGCGTCGATCGTCATTGCGTTGTTCGAAAACACGATTCAACAGGTCGTCGCGCTCGCCGTCCTGATGCCGATCGTGGCCGGCATGGGCGGCAACGCCGGCACCCAGGCGCTGGCGGTCGCGGTGACGGCGCTCGCATCACGCGACATCACGCCGGCGAACGCCCGCCGCATGGTCGTGCGGGAAGCCATGGCGGGGTGGATCAACGGCTTTATTTTCGCCGCGATGATGGCGGTAAGGGCGATGATCTGGTTTGGAGATCCGATGATCGCCGTGGTGATCGCCGTGGCCAACGTCGTCAACTTTGTGTGCGCGGGCTTGGGCGGCATCCTCGTGCCGCTTACGTTGAAGCGGATCGGCGCCGACCCGGCGGTGGCGTCGGCGGTGTTCGTGACCACGATCAGCGACGTGGTCGGTTTCTTCGTGTTTCTCGGTCTGGCGACCCTGGTTCTGTTGTGACCGTTCCGGGGCCCGATAAGGTGGTTCGAATGAAAACAGCGCTCGCACTCCTGGCCCTCGCGGCCGCCGGCGCCGCGTCGGCGTCCGACAGCCCCTGGCGGCCGGGCGAACCGCTGGCCGAACCGCGCGCCGGCCTCGAAGCGGTGTCGATCGACAAAACGATCTACGTCGTCGGCGGCTCCGGGCTGGTCGCCCCGTCGAAGAACTTCGAAGCCTATGTGCCGGAACTCGGGATCTGGGACTCGCGCACGTCGCTGCCGAACGGACGGGCCCGCTTCGGCGTCGCCGCGCTCAACGGCCGTGTCGTCGTCGCGGGCGGGGAACGGGAGCTGTCGCCTGTCGGCCGCGGGCGCGACGCCTGGGACGGCGGCGCGACGAAAAAGCCGGACGGCAAGTTCGAACAGATCCAAAAGGAAACGACGGCGTCCGTGATTTCCTACGACGCTGAAAAGGATGCCTGGATCGATTTGCCGGCGCTGCCGAGCCCGCGCAAAGGGCTGACGCTGACCGAACTCGGCGGCGCGCTCTACGTCATCGGCGGCGGCGTCGCCGCGGTCGACGTCTACGACGCCAACGTGCGGGTGTGGCTGCGCCGCGACGCGCCGGCCGAAATGGCCCGCGGCGACGCGGCGGCGGCGGCGTTCGACGGCAAGATCTGGTTCGTCGGCGGCCGGGCCGTCGACGACGCGGCGAGCGCCCGCGTCGACGTCTACGACCCGGCGTCGAACGCGTGGACGCGCGGCCCGGATCTGCCGAAGGCCCGCGTCGGCGCGGCCGCGGTGGTCTACGACGGCGCGCTGCACGTGCTGGGCGGCGCCAACGCCGACGGCGGCGACGTCGGCGACGAGCATTGGGTGCTCGACGCCGCCGCCGGCGTCTGGACGATCGCGGCCCCGATGCCGGCCCCGCGGGCCGATTTCGCGGCCGTCGCGGTCGGCGGCTCGTTGGTGGTGATCGGCGGCGGC
>JAJFFL010000089.1 GCA_021776705.1 Alphaproteobacteria bacterium | reverse complement strand
GCCGCCGCCGCGCGCCGCCGCGCCCGCCGCTTGCGCCACTGCCGCGCCAGCCACCAGATCAGGGGCGTCAAGATCGCCGCGAACGGAATCAGGAACGCGGTCGTGCGAATGATTACCGCGACCGCGAACACCAGGATGCCGACGAAGTCCCGGATCGCCGCGCCAAGCGGCGCGAACACCGAGCCGGACTCGACCGTCGACTTGGAATAGTACGAGACCGACATCGTCGACATGTCGACGCGCTGGCGCATCGCGGCGAGCTGCGCCTGGGAGGCGTCGAGATCGGCGATCACGCGCGCGAGTTCGCGCTCGACTTCCAACAGATCTCCGACGTCGCCGGACTGACGCTCGAGCAGATTCTGCAGCCGGTCGCGCAAGGTACGCTTGGCGTTGAGGCGCGCCTCGACGTCGACGATCTGCGTCGTCAGGTCCTCGACGTTGACGCCTTGGCGGCGCAGCTTTCCGCCCGCCGATTGCGCGTCGGCCTCAAGGTTGATCCGGAATTGCGCCAGCCACCCGGGCGCCGCGCGCACGTAGATGGAGCCGTAAACTTGGTTCGAGTCGTCGTCGTTGAAGCTGGAGTTCAGGAGCTGGCAAGTGGCGAAGCCGGCGGAATCGCACGCGGCCAGGTGCCCGTCCATAAGCGACTTGATCGCGCCCGACGGAGCGACGAGTTGGGCGTCATAAGAATAGGCGAGCATGGCGCCGACGTCGGGCCGGACGCCGCCGTCCTGGCCGATCGCGCCGCGGCGAACGTTCGATTCCGCCAGCCCGCCGAATGAGTCGACGTCCGCGGCGACCGGCGAGGGAGCCGGCGGCGGCGGCGCAAAGTTTTTTCCGCTCGCCGCGAAATCGGCCGCTTCGTCGCACGCCGCCAGCAAAAACACACTTGCCGCGAGCGGCAGAATTCTCATTGAAAGGCGCATGACGCTCACGTCTCCTCACAACCCGGGGCGATTCACGGATGCTGGAAGATAACGGCGAATTCGGGATGATCTTAACCCTGGCGTCGGCTTGCGTCGGCGCCGGCGCGGTCGTGCTGGCCGCCTGGCGGCATGGCCGGCCGCCGGATCCGTTGCGCGGGCCGCGGCTGATTCCGTGGGTCTGGGTGATGCTGATCGGCGCGACCTGGGTCCTGGTGATGCTGGTGCACGCCCTGAATCTTCTGGGAATCCACACCGGCCGGACCGGCTATTGACGTCCGGCCCCGCGGCCGTCGCGGTTGATCGCGAAGCCCTCGCTTTCGCCACAACCTTGGGCTTTGCTGCCCGCCATCGTGTTGCAAGGAGCCGACGCATGACCTTCAAGCATCTACTCGCCGCTTTCGGCGCCGCGGCCCTGGCGTGCGCCGCCGCGCCGGCGTTCGCCCAGGACGACGCCGAAGCCGCCGCCGCCGAACCCGCCGCCGAGGCGGCGGCCGCCGAACCCGCCGCAGACGACGCCGCGGCGCCCGCGATGGGCGTCGATCCCGCCGACGTGGAGTCGATCGACGCCATCATGGCCGCGACCTACGACGCGATTTCGGGCCCCGCCGGCCAGGAGCGCGACTGGGATCGATTTTATTCGCTGTTCGCCCCCAACGCGACCTTGGTCGCGGTCGGCGACGGACAGATCCGGCTCAACGCGTCGCCCGAAGGCTACGTCGAGCGCAGCGGTCCATTCTTGACCGGACAAGGATTCATCGAGGAGGAGACCGGCCGCCGGACCGAACGCTACGGAAACGTCGTGCATGTGTTTTCCGCGTATGAAGGAACCATTCGGCCGGGAGCCAACGACGAGGACACGATCCGCGGCGTCAACTCGTTCCAGCTCGCCTTCGCCGACGGTCGCTGGTGGATCGTGAACATCCTGTGGGAAGGCGAAACCGACGACAATCCGGTGCCGGAAGAGATGATCGGGGTGTTCGAGTAGCCGTCAGTCCGCCGCCGTGACGACGAGCGTGAATTCGTCGTCCGGCGGCTGACCGTTTTCCAGTTCCCACGGGCGCGCTTCCACCAGCCTCAGCGCGCCGGTGAACGGCGCCTGGGCTTCGAAGGTGAAGTCCATCCAGTGGTTTCCGCCGGTGAACCCGGGTTGATTTTGACGCGCCGGGTCGGTCGGCCGCGTCGCCTCCCCGACCAGCGCCAGGCCCTCGGGCTGCTCGATCACCTGCCAGACGTAGCCCGCCGTCGGTATCGACTGCAGCGCCAGCGTGAAGCGGCCGCCGACCTCGACCGTCACCGCGGCGCCGTTCATCGCCTCCCCGAGCGTCGCGCCGGTGACGTCGGCGCCGGACTCCGCCGTCACCGGATCAGGCGCGGGCGCGTCGCACGCCGCGACGGCGACCGCAAACAAAACGCCGACAATCGCGCGCATGAGTCATTCTCCAAAGCTGCCGGCCGCGCCCGGAAACACGACGGGGCTTTCGACCCCGTCCGTCGACACCGACGCGACGCCGAAGAAATAGTTGTCGATCACCAGGTTGGTCATGTCGTGGCCTGCGACGTCGCCGACGTAGCGCGACCAGGTCCACTGCGGGTCCGTCGTCAGCCGCCAATAGACGCGGTAGCCGGCGAGATTGGCGGCCGCGCGGCCTTCTGGCCGGGTCCACGACAGCGACGCGGTCGGTTCGACGGCGCCGCGGATCGCGACGTCCGACGGAAACGGCGGCGCGCCCGCCAGACCCGCCAGCGTGACGACGTTCAACGCCGTGAGCTTGCGCGCATAGTCGGCGTCGACGCCGTCGATCACGTCGCCGTAGGCGACGCCGTCTTCGACTCGAACGTTCTCATGTTGGCGCGCGTAGTGCTCGTGCGCCTCCATGATCCGGACGCCGGGCATGCCGGCGTCGTTGAACGGCCGGTGGTGGCCGCCGCGGCCGAACCGGTCGAGGCGGTAGATCATCATCACGTCGAGATTCGGCACGAAGCGGTCGGCCATGCGGTCGACGTAGCGGGCGAGGTTGCGGGAGGCGGAGTCGACTTCGCCGCCGGTGAAGCGCCGCGCCCGCCCCTCGTCCTCGGTTTCGACCGCCCGCGTGCCCTCTGAGAACACGCGCGCGACGGTGTTGTCGACGACGCCGTCGACGCCGGCGATGTTGCCGATCATGTCGTTGTTGAGCACCGCCTTGACGCGCCAGCCCTGCTCCAGCGCGTGCGCGGCGAGGATCTCGCCGCCGAACAGGCCCTGCTCCTCGCCCGACAGGGCCGCGTAAACGATGGTGCCGGCGAATTGCTGCTTCGACAGCACCCGCGCCGCCTCGAGCACGCCGGCGACGCCGGAGGCGTTGTCGTTGGCGCCCGGGCTGTCGGAGACGGCGTCCATGACGTCGGTGACGCGGCTGTCGATGTCGCCGGACATGATGGCGACACGGTCCGGGTCGAGCGCGCCGCGCTGGATGGCGATGACGTTGACGATCTCTGTCGCGTCGGGAATCCGCCGTTCGCCGTCGACCACGCCGGCGACGGTGCGCACCTCGAGGCAGCCGCCGCACGCCGCCGAGATGCGGTCGAACTCGGCCGCGATCCAGCGCCGCGCCGCGCCGATTCCGCGGCTCTCGCTCGCGGTCTCCGACAAGCTGTGGCGAGTGCCGAACCCGACCAGAGTTTCGATGTCGGCGCGCACGCGCTCCGCCGACACGTCGGCGACCAAGGCGTGAAACGCGCGTTCGGTTTCGAGCGGACCTTGCGCCTCCGCCGCGCCGACGCACCCGGCGACGGCGGCGGCCGCGGTCAAGGCGACGATGCGCGGCGTCATGGCGGCTCCCCCCTGTTCGCCCCGATCATGGACGTTCGCGCGCCGGGGCCCAAGCCCCCGCGGCGTTTCGGCCGATCGCCTTGCGATTCTCCCATGCTAGAGTTCGCGCCGGGGTTTGAGGGGAGACGACGTCATGAACGGATTCTTGCGGACGGCGGCGGCGGTCGTCCTGGCGCTGGCGACAGCGGTCGCGGCCTGGGCGCAAAACGATCCGGACGCCGGCAAGTCGGACGACGAAAAGCGCGCTGAACTGGCCGAGATCGCGAACATCGAAGAAAAAATCATGGTGCCGATGCGGGACGGCGTCCGGCTCGCCACGCATCTGTACACGCCGAAAGGCGCGGCCGAACCGCTGCCGACGATCTTCTGGCGCACGCCCTACCAGTTCAACACCCTCGGCGGGGCCCGTCTCGACTTCACCCTCAAGGCCGTGCGCGAAGGCTATGCGCTGGTGATGCAAAACGAACGCGGCGTCTTCTTTTCGGAGGGAGACTGGGAGATTCTCGGTTTCCCGCGCACCGACGGCTACGACGCCCTGTCGTGGATTTCCGACCAGGATTGGTCGAACGGCGCCGTCGGCACCATCGGCTGCTCGTCGTCGGCGGAATGGCAGCTGGCGCTCGCGGCGCAAGACCACCCGGCGCACAAGGCCATGGTCCCGATGTCGCCGGGCGCCGGGATCGGCCGCGTCGGCCCCTACGCCGAAATGGGCAACTGGTACCGCGGCGGCGCCGAACAGATGTTCTATCCGCCGTGGCTGAACGGCCTGCAGCACACGCTGCGGCCGAAGCTGCCCGCCGGCTTGAGCCGCGAAGAGATCGTCGAGCTGTCGCGGCATTTCGACATGGCGCCGGAGCGGGTCGAGGCGGACTGGGGCGAAGCGATCCGGCATCTGCCGCTGCAGGACCTGATCGCCAACGCCGGCGGCCCGACGGGCATGTGGTCGGAGTTCGTGACCCGCACGCCAGGCGATCCGGCGTGGAACGACGGCGGCCTGTATCACGAAGACGAACCGATCGCGGTTCCGGCGCTGTGGGCCTTCACCTGGTACGACGTCTCGATCGACCCCAACATCGCCTTGTTCAACCTCGCCACGAAAAGCGGCAAGGACCGCGAGACTCGCGACAACCAATACATGATCATCTCGCCCGGCCTGCACTGCAGCTTCTTTCGCTCGCAAGATGAGAATCTGGTCGTCGGCGAACGCGAGATGGGCGACGCGCGCTACGACTACCACCGGCTGATATTCGACTGGTTCGATCTGTGGCTGAAAGGCGAGCGCAACGGATTCGCCCGCAACCATTCCAAGGTCCAGTACTACCAGATCGGCGCCGACCGCTGGCGGACGTCGGACATCTGGCCGCCGCGCGGATCGAAGGAAATGACGCTGTTTCTCGACTCCGGCGGGCGCGCCAACAGCCTGTTCGGCGACGGCGTCCTGTCGCGAACCGAACCGGCCGCCGAGGACTCGCCGGACGTCTACGTCTCCGACCCGATGAACCCGATCCCGTCCCGCGGCGGCGGCATTTGCTGCATCGGCGACGCGATCGACGGCGGCGTCTTCGACCAGCGCGACATCGAAGCTCGGGCCGACATGCTGGTCTTCACGTCCGCGCCGCTCGAGACCGCGGTCGACGTCACGGGTCCGGTCACGGTCACCCTGTTCGTGTCCTCGGACGCGGCGGACGCCGACTTTGCGATCAAGCTCGTCGACGTGCAGCCGGACGGCCGCGCCTTCAATGTGCACGAGACGATCAAGCGCGCGCGCTACCGCGAGGGCTACGACAAGACGGTGATGATGGAGGACGGCGAAATCTACGAACTCACGTTCGAACCGCTCGAGACCAGCATCCGGTTCGACGCCGGCCACCGGATCCGGCTCGAAGTGGCGGGTTCGAACTTTCCGCGCTTCGCGCGCAACCTGCAGACCGGCGGGGCCAATTACGACGAATCCGACGCCGTGGTCGCGGCCAACACGGTCCATTCGTCGGCCGAACACCCGTCGCGGATCGTGCTGACGGTGGCGAACTAGAGCGACGCGGGGCCGCCTAAAACGCGGTTTGCGCCACTTGCGTCGCGCGCCCCGTTTCGGCGTCGTAGGCCGCGCACCCGACCATGTCGGCGCCGTTGCGGAGGCACACCAGCGGCGCGTCGTCGGCGCGCAGCCGTTCGTAGAGCGCTTCCGGCGCCGTCGCCCACCAGCCGCCGACGCCCGAGTCCGATTCAAGGATGAACGGCTCGAGCCGGCCGGCGCGTTCCGGCGTCGGAGTCAAGAGGTCGAGCAAGGCCGCGTCGCCCTGGTCCGGCGTCCACGCGTCATAGGCGGCTTCGGACACCGGCACGGCGTCAACGAACAAAAGCGCGCCCGCGGCGTCGCGCACCGTGTAGACGGCGACGGCCTCCGCGCACGTCGGACCGAAGATGCGGACGCCCGCCGAGTCGGTCGCCGCCGCGCTGGTGAAGGCGACGTCGATCGAGCGTGAAATGTCGCACCGGTTCGGCGATGCGGCGGCGAGCGCCAAGGCGAGCGTGAGGATCATTCCGCCACGCTCGCCTCGCGATGGGGCCGAATTCGGGCGGGCCTAGAAATCGGCGTCGAGGACGACGCGGTAGCGCGCCTTGCCGTCCCGCAAATGCGCCAGCGCGTCGTTCACCTTCGACATCGGAAAGTGTTCCGTCGTCGGCGCGATCTCGTGGCGGGCGCAAAACTCCAGCATGTCGGCGACGACCGCCGGCGAACCGAGCGGCGACCCGGAGAGGGATTTTTGCCCCATGATGAGACTGAACGCGGCCGTCGGGATCGGCTCGAGAACCGCCCCGACCGTGTGAAGCCGGCCGCGCGGGCCGAGGGCGGCGAAGTAGGCGTCCCACTGCAGCGGAACGTTGACCGTCGAAATGATGACGTCGAGCCGGCCGGCGAGCCCCGCGACCGCGTCGCCGTCGCGGCTGTCGACAACGTGGTGGGCGCCCATCGCCCGCGCCTCGTCGGTCTTGGCGCCGGACGAGGTGAACGCCGTCACCTCGCAGCCCCACTTGGAGAGAAACTTGATCGCGAGATGTCCGAGGCCGCCGACGCCGACGACGCCGACACGGTCGGTGGGGCGCACGTTGAGCTGCACGATCGGGTTGAACACCGTGACGCCGCCGCAAAACAGCGGCCCGGCCTTCGCCGCGTCGACGCCGTCGGGGATCGCCACCGCCCACTCGGCGCCGCAAACGACCCGGTCGGCGAACCCGCCGTGGCGGCCGACGATGGTCTGCTCGACGGTGACGCACATGTTGTGGTCGCCGGACATGCACGGCTGGCAGTGCAGGCACGAACTCGAACACCAGCCGAGGCCGACACGGTCGCCTTCCTTGAGGTGGGCGACGCCCGCCCCGGCTTTGGCGACCCGGCCGACGATTTCGTGGCCGGGAACGATCGGATAGCCGGTCAAGCCCCATTCGTTGTCGATCATCGAAAGATCGGAGTGGCAAATGCCGCAACTCTCGACCGCGATTTCAACGTCGCCCGGCCCCACCGGCTTGGCGTCATACTCAAATGCGGTCAGGGAACCGCCCGCTTCGGTCGCGGCGTAGGCCTTGATCATCTGAACCCTCGTCGTGGAGATCGGAACGCGCGAGAGAGACACAGGCCGGGCGCGGCGTCCAGAGAACCGTTCGGCGCAAGGGTCTTGCGGCCGGGTCGGAAACCGGGTTGCGTGGACGCAACATTGAATCGCAAGGCGCCCCCGACATGTTCAAGACTCTTTTGACGACCGCCGTCGCCGTTCTCGTTCTCGCCGCCTGCGGCGACGCCGAAACCGACACGGCGGCGGCCCCCGCCGCCGTGAGCGTGGACGACGCCGGCGAACGCTTCGTGAAGCTCGCCTTGGCGCTCGGCGTGCACGACCCCGACTACGTCGACGCCTATCAGGGCCCGGAAGAATGGCGCACGGCGGCGACCGCCGCGGCGGCGCCGCTGGACGACGTGCGCGCCGGCGCCGAAGCGCTCGCGGCGGACCTGGCGACAGTGGAAGCGCCGGCCGACGCCGCCGACGAAGCGCGGCTCGCCCTGCTCCGCAAGAACGTCGACGCGATGATCGCGCGCGCGGGCATCGTCGCCGGCGACGCGCTGCCCTTCGACGACGAAACGCGCCTCCTTTACGACGTCGTCGTGCCGCGGCGCGACCTGGCGTCGTTCGATCCCGCCGTCGCCCGTGTCGAGGCCCTGTTTCCCGGCGACGGTCCGTTGGAGGCGCGCGTCGACGCGTTTCGCAGTTCGTTGCAGATCCCGCTCGACAAGCTCGACGCGGTGATGGACGCGGCGATCGCGGAATGCCGCGCCCGCACCGTCGCGCGCTACGACTTGCCGGAAACCGAGCGCTTCCGGATGGAGTTCGTCACCGAGCAGCCGTGGAGCGGCTACAACTGGTACCAGGGCGACTACGAAAGCCTGATCCAGATCAACACCGACTTTCCGCCGGAGATCACCCGCGCCGTCGACCTTGGGTGCCACGAGGGCTACCCTGGGCACCACGTCTGGAATCTGTTCGTCGAACGCGACCTGGTGAAGGGCCGAAATTGGATCGAGTACACGATCGTGCCGCTGTTCAGCCCCTCGGGCCTGATCGCGGAAGGGTCGGCCAACTACGGAATCGAGCTGGCGTTTCCCGGCGACGAGAAGACGCAATTCGAGCGCGACACGCTCTACCCCCTCGCCGGTCTCGACCCGGCGCTGGCCGACAAGCGCGCCGCCTTGGAGGCGGCGTCCGACGACCTGGCGCTGGCGCTGCTGCAGATCGACCGCGACTACCTCGACGGCGTCTTGTCCGCCGAAGACGCGATTCCGCTGGTGCAAAAATACGGCGTCATGTCGCCGGACCGCGCCGCCCAGCACCTGTCGTTCGTCGACGCCTACCGCGGCTACGTCGTCAACTATTCGATCGGCCGCGACATCGTCCGCGCCCACGTCGAGCGCAAGTCCGGCGGCGATCCCGCGGCGCGCTGGGAGGTGTTCGAAACCATGCTGACGACGCCCAACTTCGCGTCGCGCCTGATGGAATAGGCGGTCACCAGAGATCGATCGGCTCGTCCGGCGCGGCGTCCAGCGACGCGTCCTCGGCGGCTTGGTCTCCGGCCAGCCAGGCCCGCGCATCGGCGTCGGTTTCGAACTCGTAGGCCGCGATGCCGAATTTTTGAAGTTCCTGCGCGTGCACCGACGACAGCGGAAACGCCTGCGACCGCACGATCGCGATGCGCATCGCGCGGAACGCCTCGCGCTTGTCCTTGAGGTGGGCGCGGAAGGACAAGGATTCTTCCGGGTCGTTGTCCGGCGACAGGCCCGACAGATCGATCAACACGTTGCGCAGCGCCGAACCGCTGAGCACCCGTTCGGCGATGGTGACGGTGCGCACGCGTTCGTCCCAGGTCACGACCCCGGACACGGTCAGGACGACGCAATTCAGAGACCGGTTGAACGCAACGATCATGGGCATGCGGCGAAACTTTCCTCATCGCGGCAGCTTCGCAGCACGGACGCGCAACGAAACACCAGCAATCGAAAAAATTACCCCAGCGTTTCGCTCTTGCAAGAAGTTCACGTCAACGTCAAGCGCGACCGGCGACGCGCCGGCGCGCGCCGCCGCCGCTGGAGCGGGCGATGGGAATCGACCCCACGACTCTCAGCTTGGGAAGCTGAAGCTCTACCACTGAGCTACGCCCGCGCCGTCGGCATTGTCGCCGCCCGTTGCGCGAATTCAAGCGCGCGTTTTGCGCCGTCAGCCTTCGCTCGGGACCCCCAACGCCGCGGCGAGTTCCGCCGCCTTGGCCAGCTTCAAGGCCGCGCACAAGGCGATGCGCTCCTTGGTCTGGGCGAGCGAACTTTCATGGCCGGGCGCAAGCTCGCCGTGGGCGGCGAACAGCGCGTCGAGTTCGGCGATCCGCGCCGTGTCGCAAAAGCCGTTGGCCATCCCCGGCGTGAACCGGGTCCATTGCACCGGGATTTTGCCGGCGTAGGCCGGGAAGTTCTCCCGCATCCAGGACCAGGCGATTTCGCGCACCGCGATCGAGTTCATCAGGCTGGGAAGGATCCGCGCCGTGTCGGACGCCGAGGTGGTGTCGGCCATGGCGTGGGCGATCGCCGCGCGCGCCAAGTCCGGGTCGTTCGTGGCCCCGAGCGCGCGGGCGGACGCTTCGCGGAATCGGGCGTCGTCGATTTCGCCCCGCGCTTCGACGAGGCGTTCGAAAAACGGCCGCCCGAGATCGCGGACCGCGACCGCCAGGGCCTTGTCGTACGCGTCCGGCGACAACGCCGCCGGGTCGCGCGCCTGACCGTGGCCGATGAACGCGGCGGCGCGCGCGGCGAGGCCGGCCCGCACCGCGGCGTCGCGGCCGGTGCCCGACAGCACGCCTTCGAGCGACTCGCGCAAGAGCAGCGCGTCGTCGGTGTCCGCGTCGGCGAGCGACGCGAACCGGTCGGCGTAGAGCCCGCGAACCTTCGCGCGCAGGGCGACGCGCGCCGCGCCGTCGAGCATGCCGACGAAACCGCCGTAGGCCCCGAACGGCGCGGTCACGACCTCGCGGCGCTCGGCCGCGGCGGACGCCTCAAGCACCGCGAACATGGCCTCGGCCGACGCGTCGCCGGCTTCGAACCCGGCCACGACGCTGTCGATCGCCGACAGGGCTTCGCCCGGCGACAAGGCGTCGAACGACGCGGCGATCGCCAGCCAGCCGGCGTCGTCGAGGCTGAACCGGTAGTAGCCGGCGCCGTCGGCGTTCGGCATCACCCAGTCCGGACACGGCGCGGCGCCGAGATCGACGACCTCCTCGACTTCGGTCATCACCAGGCGTTCGGCGTGGGCGCCGGTCGCCGAGCCAAAGCGCAGCGAAAGCGGGATCGCCCAGGTCGCGTTCGGGTCGATCTCCGATCCGAGCGGCTTGTAACGCGCCTGCGTCAGCGTCAACGACGGCGAGGCGCCGGCCGGGCAGCTCACGGCGACGCCGACGACCGGAACGCCCGGCTGCTCGATAAAGCCGCGAAACGCCGCGGTGATGTCCGCGTCGCCGGTGAGTTCGCCCATCAGCGCGAAGAAGTCGTCCGAGCCGACGACGCCGTCGGCGTTGCGGGCCAGGTATTCGTTGAGGGCGGCGCGGAACGCCTCCTTGCCGAGGTAGCCCTCGAACATGCCGATGACCATCGGCCCCTTGTTGTAGACCGCCGCGACGTAGGCGTTGCGGATGTCCTCGTTGCGGGTGATCGGCTCCTTCACCGAGCGGCCGCTGATCAGCGAGTCCGAGTTCATCGCCCCGAGCCCGGAGCGCACCAGATCGAGGTCGTAGCCGCCCTCCGGATCCCAGATGTCGGCGATCACCGGGTCGGCCCAGGAGGCGAACGATTCCTTCAGCCACAAGTCGTCCCACCACGGCGGCGTGACCAGGTTGCCGAACCACATGTGGGCGAGTTCGTGGCCGTGAATGCCGACGACGCCGCGCTTGCGGCCGGGCGGCGGCGACAGGCCGTCGACCAGGATCGTCGGCTCGCGGTAGGTGATCGCGCCGGCGAGTTCGGTCGCCCCCGACGGCCAGTCCGGCGCCGCGACGATGTCGAACTTCTGATACGGAAACTCCAGGCCGAACTGTTCCTCGAACAGGCGCACGTAGTCCGGCGTGATCGACAACACGTAGGCGAGTTCATCGCCCTTGCCGCGGCGCGCGATCCCGCGCACCGGCAGCGGCCGGTCGCGCACGGCGTTCGGCGGCAGGTCGTCGATTTCAACGACCTCGAACGGCCCGACGGCGAGGGACAAGAGATAGGTCGCCACCGGCCGCGTTTCGGCGAACACATAGGTCGTCGATCCGTCGTCGTTGGAGATGGTTTCTTCGACCGGCCCGTTCGAGATCGCCAGGTCGCCGTCGAACGTGGTGATCGAAATCTTGAACGGCGTCTTGAATCGCGGCTCGTCGAAGCTCGGCAGAGCGCGGCGCGCCTGAATCGATTCCGACTTCGCCAGGGCGTAGGCGTCGCCGTCGTGTTCGGTGCGGAAGAAGCCGGCGAGATTGTCTGACAACGGCGCGGTGTAGTTCATCGTCATGACGGCGGCGCCGGCGGGCACGTCCTCGGCGAACGTGACGTAAGAGACACCCGTGGGATGATGCTGTTCGTAGGTGGCGACGACCGGGTCGCCGCCCCGCGGCGTGATCGTCGCGTCGACGACCGTGATGTCCGTGCCGTGCATCCACAGCGACCCGGCGGGCGCGTCGAACTCGAGCGAGATCGCCACCGTGCCGGAAAACGATGTCTCGTCCGGATTCACCACCAGATCGAGGGCGTAGTAGGTCGGACGGACGCCGTCCGGCAGCGGGCCGTTGGGCGGTTCCGAGGACACCACAAGCGGCGCGGCGGACGTGTCCGCGGCGGCGACGTCGGCGGAGTCGGTCTCGCCCGCTTCGCCGCAGGCGGCGAAACTCAGAGCGGCGGCGAGAGCGGCGAAGCGTCCGGTCGACAGGCGCATGTAAGATCTCCTCGAAAGCGGTCGCCGGCACCATAGCGGCCCGGCCCAAGAATTCGAGGGGCCTGCGACGAAGCGGATTCAGGCCGCGCCGTCCTTGAAGATCTCCTCGATCGGCTTGCCGAAGAGGCGCGAAATGCGGAACGCCAGCGGCAGCGACGGGTCGTATTTCCCGGTCTCGATGGCGTTGACGCTTTGGCGCGACACGTCGAGGCGCTCGGCCAGATCCGCCTGACTCCAGTCGCGCTCGGCGCGCAGCACCTTGAGGATGTTTTTCATCCGTAGCGCCTCCGCACCAGCGCCGTGGCCGGGCCGTAGATGAAGAAGTACAGCGGCAGGACCAGGAACAGCGGCATGTCGGGCGCCTCGGCGTAGATTTCGAGAAAGCCCCATGTGGTGGCGATGAACATCGTCAGCCCGAGGGCGATCATCCCGGCGCGCACATGGACCATGCGGGTGAACTCGTCGGTCTCGATGATGAACCGGCCCATGGCGAGGATCACGAAGCCGATCATCAGACCGGGCAAGGCCGCCAGGACCCAAACCACCGGCGTCGGCGGCGCCAGCCGCTGGATCACTTCCGGCACCGCGAAGCAGAGCGCCGCGTAGACGATCATCGGCGGCCAGAAACGCATGTGGTAGCGGCGGTTGGCTTGTTGCGGCGTGGTCATGACGCGGCCCTCCCGCTCGGGCCGCGGCCGACGATCGGCAGCACGAACGCGAGCAATATGAACGGCGTCGCCCGTAACAGCGTGTCGACCGCCGGGTGCGGCGCCAGCGCGTCGGCGAGCGACGGCGCGCCGAAACACAGACCCGCGTAGATCGCCATGGCGGTCCAGAACAGCCCGGGACGGGGCCGCCGCGGCTCGCCTCGACACATCAAGCATGTCGCCATAACTTGTCTCCTTGTAAAGCGTCCTTGTCTATATCGCGCGCAAAGACCGCATGTCAAGTCACCTTGACCAACGCCGCCGCGGCGCGCCTGAACTTGCGCCGGCGCGCGCGGCACGCTTCAACGGAGCGACGCCGCACAGGGACGCCCATGACCGCCGCCAAGCCGCCCGCCGACTGCGCCTCCATGGACGAGGTCCGCACCGAGATCGACCGCATCGACGCCGCCCTCGTCGACCTGCTCGCCGAACGCTGGCGCTACGTCGACCAAGCGTGGCGGCTGAAAAGCGGGCCCGGCGACGCCGGCGTGCAATGGCGCAACCAGCAGGTCATCGACAAGGTCCGCGCCCGCGCGCGAGACGGCGGCGTGCCGGCCGAACTGACCGAGGCGCTGTGGCGGATGATCATCGGCTGGGGCATCCAGTATCAGATGGAGCGCCTGCGCGCCGCCGACGACGACTGAACTTCAGGTCCAAGGCTTGAAGTGCTTCGACAGCTTCAACGTCTGGGCCTGATAGTGCGAGCCGGACTGGCCGTAGAGCGCCGTCGGCCGCGCCGCCATCGGTTCGTAGACCAGCTTCGCCGCCGCCTGCCCGTCTTCGAGAATGAACGGCACGTCGCGGCCGCGCACCTCAAGAACGGCGCGCGCGTCCTGACCGCCGCCCGCCTCCTCGACGCCGAACCCGGGATCGAAAAAACCCGCGTAGTGGGCCCGGAACTCGCCGATCTCCGGCGCGATCGGCGCCATCTCAGCGGCCTCCTCCGGCCCGATGCGGACGTGCTCCTTCGAGGCCAGAATGTAGAATTCGCCAGGGTCGAGAACCAGACCGCCGCCGCGCGCCGACAGCGGCTCCCAGAAGTCGCGCGGGTCATGACCGCCGATGTCGGCGAGGTCGATGACGCCGGCGTGGCGCTTGCCGCGGAACCCGGCGACCGCGCCGAAGCGGCCGGACAGGTCGACGCTGACGGTCACCGAGCGGGTCGGCTGGTGCGCGCCGCGGCGCAGGCGCAGCTGGCACAAGCGTTCGCCGGCCCGCGCCAGAACGGAGAACGTGCGCGGGCTGATCTCCGCGTACAGCGGCCCCGCGTAGCCGGCCGGCGCGGAATCGAACGAGGCGGCGCCGTCGGCGATGACGCGCGTGAACACGTCGAGCCGCCCGGTGGAGCTTTTCGGATTCGCCGCCGCGTGCACGTCGCCCGGCAGCTTCAGGCTCTCGAGCAGCGGCGCGAGGTAGACGCAGCCGGTTTCCAGGACCGCGCCGCGCGTGAGATCGATCTCGTGCATCACCAGCCGGTCGTCGGACAGGCGCTCGGCGACCGCGCGGCCTGGGCCGGGCAGGAAGCTGGCGCGCAGCCGGTAGGCGACGTCGCCGAGCCGCAGGTCGAGGCTGGCGGGCTGAATCTGGTTGTCGGCCAGCGGCGCGGCGAGCGTCACGGCGCCGGCCTCGATCAGCCCGGCGATGGCGTCGTCCGAAAGTATGCCGCGGGGCGCCATCGGTCCCGCGCCTCAGTCGGCGCTGGAGGTGTGGTCGGCGACGATCACCCAGGCGCCGTCGAGGCGCTTGAAGGTAAGCGTGAACAGGCCGTGAGGTTCGTCGGCGGCGCGCGCCAGGCGCCAGGCGCCGAACACCAGCGCCGCGTCGTCGCCGACGACGTCGATGTCGACGATGTCGAAGCTGAGCCGGCCCATCTTCTCGGCGCTGTCGTAGCGCGACAGATAGCGCGCCAGCGTCGCCGCCCAGCCGCGGGTGACGTCGCCGCCGGAGGCGAAGCGCAGGTCGTCCGACTTCCAGTAGTGGTCCATGAAGCCGGGAATGTCGCCGCGGTTCCAGGCCGCCTGCTGCGCGGCCAGGACCGCGGTCACGGCGGCCTCGACGCAGGCGGCGCGGCGCGCGGCGTCGGCGAAGGCGCACGGCGCGGCGTCCGCGGACCGGGGCGCGGCGGCGGCGCAGGACGTCGCGGCGAGCGCCAAGGCGCCGAGCGTCAGAGCGGCGAGCGGGGCGGTGAAAAGGCGGGTCATGGCGTGCGTCCGTCGCGCGGCGCCGAATCGCGCCGTCGTCGTTGCGCCTCATAGCGGCGGCGGGCGTCCGGCTCAACGCCGCGGGTCATTCCATCCCCCGCCGTCGTTCAAGCTCGGCCGTCAAACGGTCGATCTTGCCTTCCAGGCGCGACACCGCGGTTTCGACTTCGTCGATCTCCCGGGCGGCCTGCTCCTGGCTTTCCTCCAGCCGGTCGATGTCGCCCTCCTCGAGCCGGTCGTGCTCGGCGCGCAAGGCGTCGACCATGACGGCGATGAACAGGTTCAGGACGGCGAAACCGGTGATGATCGTGAAGGCGATGAAGAAAATCGTCGAACCGGGATGGGTCGCCTCCACCGGCCGCACCACCTCGCCGGCCCAGCCGTCGAACAGCATGAGCTGGAACAAGGTGATGATGCTCTCGCCGAGATCGCCGAACAGCTCGGGATGGTCCTCGCCGAACAGAGTCGTGGTCAGCACGCCGCCGACGTAGAAGAACACGGCGAGGATCGCCAGGATCGACGCGATGCCGGGGATGGCGCGCAGCAAGGCTTCAACGACTCGGCGCAGCGACGGAATGACGGACACCAGGCGCAAGGTCCGCAAGACGCGCAGAACCCGCAGCACCGACAGGGGCCCCGCCGCCGGGACCAGCGAGATCACCACCACGGTCAGGTCGAACAAGTTCCACGAGCTTTTGAAAAATTCGCCGCGCCACGCGAGGCCTTTGAGCACGAGCTCGATGACGAAGATCCACACGAACACCGTGTCGCATTTTTCCAGGATCGCGTGGATTTCCGGCGACAGGAACCGGTGCGCGTCGATGCCGAGAATGGCCGCGTTGGCGAGCACGGCGGCCATGACGAAGCGCGTGAACCACGTGCTTTCGACGATCGCCTTCAGGCGGTCCCGGAACTTTCGATCCGACATGCCCGTCTCCCCGGACGGGACCTAAGCTTGCGTCGCGGCAAGAGTCGAGGGGCGGCCTAGTCGCCGTCGACGGGAGCCTGCGCCAAATCCTCGCGGAACGGACCGTCGAAGTCGACATCGAGCACGAGATGCACGCCGCCGACTTCGCCGTTGGGCGGAATCGTCGAATAGGCGGCGGCGAGGGTTCGCCCGTCGACGGTCTGGTAGCGGTGGATGATGCGGATGGTCTGGCGCGGGCCGTTGTCCGACACATCGCTCGGGATCGGGTCGTCGCCGGGCAAGGCCGGAATCGTCGTGCCGTGGCGCCAGCCCTTCAAAAGCCGGGTCTCCGGGTCGACGTAGAGGTCGAACGATCCGGTGCGGTCCGCCGTTTCGCCGTCGTAGCTCAAGGTGACCCGATCGTAGTCGCCGCCCTCGTAAGGCAGTTCCGCGCGGCCTTGGTACGACAAGATCGCGCCGTCGACCTGGGTCAGCGCCGGCAGGGCGATCATGCCCATGTGGAAATACGTCAGGAAGAACGTCGGATCCTGGAAATCGTCGTCGAACGCGAAGTCGCCGCGCCAGAAATTTTCACCGTCGAATCCGGCGTCCGCCTCATGCGCCGCCGTGTCGCCGACATCGTTGAGCATGGCGGCGTCGAGGTTCGCCCAGGCGCGGTTCGTCGCCGGCTCCCACTGCGTCGTGTAGGAGCGCCAATTGTTGTAGTGAGCGCGCTCGTCGGTGACCGGCAGCGAGTCGAGCCACATCACGAAACGCGCCGTGATCGCCGGCGCCTCTAGCCACGCCTCGGCGCCGCCGTGGGCGTCGAGCATGGCTTCGACCACCTCGCGGGCCTCGTCGGACTCATAGACGGGCGCGGCCAAGGCCGCCGGGGACGTCGCGACGGCGAGCGCCGTGGCCGAAAGTGCGATGCGCATGCGGCGCCTCCATGCATCACGGGCGCGACGCCCGCTTGTTTAAGAAATGGGACCGACATCTAGTGCGGCGCGGGCCGCGGCCCTTGTACGAATTTGACCCAGGCCGCCTCTATGCGGCGAACGCCGTGCGGGCCGCGACGGCCGTCGGCGCCCGCGGCGGCCTACTCCGCCGCCACCGGCTTCGCCATGTCGTAGCCGAGAATCGGCGCGAGCCAGCGCTCGGCCTCCTTGAGAGTCCAGCCCTTCCGCGCCGCGTAGTCGGCGACCTGTTCGGCTCCCAGCTTGCCGACCGAGAAGTAGACGCTCTGCGGGTGCGAAAAATACAGACCGGAGACGCTCGCCGCCGGCGTCATGGCGTAGGACTCGGTGAGGCGGATGCCGATGTTCGCCGGCGCGTCGAGGAGCTCGAACAAGGTGCGCTTTTCGGTGTGGTCGGGCTGCGCCGGGTAGCCGGGCGCTGGACGCACGCCACGGTACTTCTCCGCGATCAAGGACTCGCTCGACAGCGCTTCGTCCGGCGCATAGGCCCACAGGTCGCGCCGCACTTTTTCATGCAGCGTCTCGGCGAGCGCTTCGGCGAGCCGGTCGGCGAGCGCCTTGAGCATGATCGAGGAATAGTCGTCGTGCGCCGCCTCGAACGCTTTCGAGCGTTCCGCCTCGCCAAAACCGGTCGAAACCGCAAATCCGCCGACGTAGTCCGCGACCCGGGATTCGACCGGCGCGACATAGTCGGCGAGCGCCATGTTCGGACGGTCGGTGTCCTTGTCGTGCTCCTGGCGCAGCGTGTGAAAGACCGCCCGCACGTCCTCGCGGATCTCGTCCTTCCACACCACGATGTCGTCGCCGCGGGCGTTCGCCGGCCACAGCCCGACGACGGCTTTCGCGGTCAACCACTTCTCGGCGACGATGCGGTCGAGCATGTCGTTGGCGTCGCGCAACAGCGACCGCGCCGCCTCGCCCTTTTCCGGGTGGTCGAGGATCTGCGGGTAGCGGCCCTTGAGGTCCCAGGTGGAGAAGAACGGCGTCCAGTCGATGACCCGCCGCAGCTCCCACAAGTCCCAAGCGTCGTAGACGCTGAGGCCCGGACGTTTCGGCGCCGGCGGCCGGTCGTCGAGCCACTCGGTCTGCAGCTTGTTGTCGCGCGCCGCCGCCAGCGACAGGCGTGGCTTGGCGGTCTTGGCGTTTTCGCGCGTGTGGCGGATGCGGCGGTAGTCGGCGCGCACTTCAGCGACGTAGTCGGCCTTGTCGCCTTCGTTGAGCAACAGCCCGACGACGCCGGCGGCGCGGCTGGCGTCGACCACGTGGATCGTCGCGTCGCGCGCGTACGCCGGTTCGATCTTCACCGCCGTGTGCGTGCGCGACGTCGTGGCGCCGCCGATCAGCAGCGGAATGTCGAAGCCCTGGCGCTCCATCTCCATGGCGACGTTGATCATCTCGTCGAGCGACGGCGTGATAAGGCCGGACAGGCCGATGATGTCCGCGTTCTTTTCTTTCGCGGTTTGCAGAATGGTTTCGGCCGGCGTCATGACGCCGAGGTCGATGACGTCGTAGCCGTTGCACTGGAGCACGACGCCGACGATGTTTTTGCCGATGTCGTGAACGTCGCCTTTGACCGTCGCCATGACGATCACGCCGTTGGACTTGCCGGCCTCGCCGCTGGCTTCTTTTTCCCGCTCCATGAACGGGATCAGATGGGCGACCGCCTGCTTCATCACGCGCGCCGACTTCACCACCTGCGGCAAAAACATTTTGCCGGCCCCGAACAAGTCGCCGACGACGTTCATGCCGGCCATCAGTGGTCCCTCGCTGACGTGCAGCGGTCGCTCGGCCTGCCGGCGCGCCTCTTCGGTGTCCTCGACAACGTAGTCGGTGACGCCGTGCACGAGCGCGTGCTTGAGGCGCTCCGCGACCGGCTGATCGCGCCAGCTCAGATCCTTTTCGGCGCCCGCCTTGGCGCCGTCGCCGCGGTAGCGCTCGGCGATCTCGAGCAGGCGCTCGGTCGCGTCCGCGCGGCGGTTGAGGATGACGTCTTCGACCCGCGTCCGCAGCTCGGCGTCGATGTCGTCGTAGATGTCGAGCTGGCCGGCGTTGACGATTCCCATGTCCATGCCGGCGCGGACGGCGTGGTAGAGAAACACCGAGTGCATCGCCCGGCGCACGGTCTCATTGCCGCGAAACGAAAACGACACGTTCGAAACGCCGCCGGAGACGTGGCAGCCGGGCAGGTTCTCCTTGATCCATTTCGCCGCCTCGATGAAGGCGACGCCGTAGCCGTCGTGCTCCTCGATGCCGGTGGCGATGGCGAAGATGTTGGGATCGAAGATGATGTCTTCGGGCGCGAAGCCGACGGTTTGAGTGAGGATCTTGTAGGCGCGCGCGCAGATCCCGGTTTTTCGCTCGAAGGTGTCGGCCTGGCCGTCCTCGTCGAACGCCATGACCACGACCGCGGCGCCGTAAGCGCGGCACGCGCGGGCTTGTTCGACGAACGCCGCCTCGCCCTCTTTCATCGAGATCGAATTGACGATCGACTTGCCTTGCACGCACCGCAGCCCGGCCTCGATCACCTCCCACTTCGAGGAGTCGATCATCACCGGGACCCGCGCCACGTCCGGCTCGGCGGCGATGAGGTTGAGGAAGGTCTGCATGGCGTGGACGGAATCGAGCAGGCCCTCGTCCATGTTGACGTCGATGATCTGCGCGCCGTTCTCGACCTGCTGGCGCGCGACCTCGACGGCGGCGGCGTAGTCCCCCTCGGTGATCAGCGTCCGGAACTTCGCCGACCCGGTGACGTTGGTCCGCTCGCCCACGTTGACGAAGGTGGCGATGGAGGTCATCGCGGCGCACCCGCCGCCGATTCATGAGAGCCAATCGCGGCGACGTAGCCGGGAACGAACGGTCGTGGTCCGGAAACGCAGGTCCGGGCTTGCTCCGGATCGGCGTAGCGGGCGTCGCTCACGACGCCAACTCGAACGGCTCGAGTCCCGACAGGCGCATGGCGCGCGGGCGTGGCTTGACGACGCGCGGCGGCGTGCCTGCCGCCGCCGCGGCGATCGCCTGGATGTGCGCCGGCGTCGTGCCGCAGCAGCCGCCGAGGATGTTGACCAGGCCCGAGGCGGCCCATTCGCCGAGGTGGGCGGCGGTCTCTTCCGGCGTCTCGTCGTAGTCGCCCATTTCGTTCGGCAGGCCCGCGTTCGGGTAGGCGATGACGGGAACGTCGGCGACGCGCGCCATCTCGGCGACGTAGCGGCGCAGCTCCGCCGCCCCGAGCGCGCAGTTGAGGCCGACCGCCCACGGGGCCGCGTGACGGATCGAGTTCCAGAACGCTTCCGTCGTCTGCCCGGACAACGTGCGGCCGGAGCGGTCGGTGATGGTGCCGGAGACGACGATCGGAACCGCCTCCCCCCGCGCGGCGTCGAGATCGAGCAGCGCCTTGATCGCCGCCTTGGCGTTGAGCGTGTCGAAGACGGTTTCGACGAGGAAGAAATCCACGAACGGCGCCATCGCCGCCGCCTGCGCGGCGTAAGCGGCGCGGACTTGCTCGAAGGTGACGTCGCGAAACCCGGGATCGTTGACGTCCGGCGACAACGACAGCGTCTTGTTGGTCGGCCCCAAGGCGCCGAGCACGCCGACCGGCCGGTCCGTCGTCTCGACCGCGTCCGCCGCCGCGCGCGCCAGCCGCGCGCCCGCGGCCGCGATCTCCGGCGCCAAGTCCTCGAGCGCGTAGTCCGCTTGAGCGATCGAGGTCGAGGAGAAGGTGTTGGTCTCGATCAGATCGGCGCCGGCGGCGAGGTATTCCCCGTGCATGCGGGCGATCAGATCCGGGCGTGTCAGATTGAGGAGATCGTTGTTCCCTTTCAGCGGCGACCTCCAGTCCGCGAAGCGCGCGCCGCGGAAGTCGACTTCCTGCAGCTGGCGATCCTGCAGCCAGGTCCCTGCGGCGCCGTCGAGGATCAGGATGCGGCGGCCGAGCCGCTCGCCCAAGGCGGCGCGGCGGTCGGCGGACGACGTGAACGCGCTCATGCCGCTTCCTTGCCGTTCGTCGGGCGCAGACCCAGGACGCGGCAGATCGCGCGCGTCAGGTCGGCGCGGTTGAGGGTGTAGAAGTGGAATTGCTCGAAACCTTCGTCGGCGAGCCGCGCGCACATCTCCGACGCCACCGACGCGGCGACCAGCTGGCGTGTCTCCGGATCGTCGTCGAGGCCGTCGAGCAGGTCGGCGAGCCACGGCGGCACGGTCGCGCCGCACAGGCGGCTCATCCGCTGCAGCGCCTTGACGTTGGTCACCGGCATGACGCCGGGCACGATCGGGATCTCGACGCCGGCGTCGC
>JAJFFL010000088.1 GCA_021776705.1 Alphaproteobacteria bacterium | reverse complement strand
GGAGATTCGTGGTGTAGACGTGACGCCACGCGTCGCGCCGGCGCGCCGGCGGGCACGCGCGCGCCGCGAGCGCCGCGTCCAAGGCGTCGCCTTCGGCGACGTAGCCGCCGAACGCCGCCGCCGGCGCGGCGCGGGCCTCGGCGAGCCAGCGGGTCAGGAATTGACCGTCCGCCGGCGTCACGTCGGCGTCCAGGAACAAGACGTAGGCGGCGCGGGCGGCGCGGGCGAGGGCGTTGCGGGCCGCCGAACGGCCGCGGTTGACGTCGAAGGCGTAAAGACGGGCCGGAAACGACGCGGCGTTGAGCGCGTTCACCACGTTGCGGGTCAAGTCCGGCGCCGCCGAGCCGTCGTCCAAGAGCACGATTTCAAGGTCGGTCGCGGCGCCGCAGGCCCGCGCCTGGGCGTCGAGGGCGGCGATCAGACCTCGCGGGTCGTCGGCCAGGAACGGGATCGCCAGCGTCAGCCGCGGCGCCGCCGCGCCGCGGCCGTTCCGCCGCGAGACAAGGCGCGGTTCTTGCTCATTCCTTACCGAAAGCGGCCCGGATCGGGACGCCGAAGGCGGATCGTGTTTGTCGAGCGAGGTGTTCACGTGCAGGTCGATCTCAAGCGGCCAAGCGAATTGACAGGAGCCGAGCAGCAAGCTTGGGACCAGTTTGCGCGTGACGACCCCAGCGCGGCCGGTCCGAACTTTTCACGCTCTTTCGCCGAGGCTGTGGAGGCGGCGCGGCCGGACGCCCGCGTCGCCGTGGCGCGGCTGCGCGGCAGCGTCGTCGGCTTCCTGCCGCTGCACCCCGGCCTCGGCGGCCACGCCCGTCCGCTCGGCGGGCCGATTTCGGATCTCCACGGCCTCGTCGTCCGGCCCGACGTTTACCTTGACGTGCCCGGCCTGCTTGCGCCGGCGCATCTGTCGGCGTTCGCGTTTCACGCCGCCCCGGCGCTGCAGCCGACGTTCTTCCGCGCCGCCGACGAGCACGACGGCGTGCACGCGGTCGACTTGTCGAGCGGCTTCGCCGCCTACGAGGCGGACCGCCGGGCGTTGAAGGACAAAGCGTTCAAGAATCTCGACCGCCGGGCCCGCAAGGCCGATCGCGAAATCGGCGCGCCGGTCTTCCAGCTTCACGACCAGCGCCCCAGCGCTTGGGAATCGCTGACGGCGTGGAAATCGGCTCAGTACCGCGCCGCCGGCCATCCCGACGTGTTCGCCTGCGACTGGGTGTTGCGCCTGTTCAAAGTCTTGCGCCGCGGCGGACCCGACGCGCGGCTGGTGGTGTCGTCGTTGTCGTTCGGCGACCGGCTGGCGGCGGTTCACGCCGGTCTCGCCGGCCGCGGCGTGTTTCAGTTCTGGTTCTCCGCCTACGACCCGGCGTTGGCGCCCTACAGCCCCGGGCAGCAATTGCGGCTGGAGATTCTCAAGGCGCACGGCGCGCTGGAGGCGGCCGAATTCCATCTGGGCCGCGGCGACTATCAGCAAAAACGTGATCTCGCCACGCACCAGATCGCGGTCGCGGCCGGGGTGGTCGGAGCGCCGTCGGCGACCTGGCTCGCGATTCGAGCGGCGCGCGCCGTCGAGGAAGCCGCGTCGCGGATGCCGTTGCTTGGAACTTTGAGCGCCGTTCCCGGAAAGGCGTTTCGCCGGATCGACCGGTTCACGGCGTTTCACGCGCCCTGAGTCAGCGCACGTTGCGGGAGTCGCCCAGCAGGCACGGGATCGTGCGCAGCATGATCCAGAGATCGAGCCACAGGCTGCGCCGTTCCACGTACTCCAAATCCAGCCGCACGCGTTCGCGGACCTCGTCGGCGGTGTGCAACGGCCCGCGCGATCCGCGCACCTGGGCCCAGCCCGTCATTCCCGGCTTCACCCGGTGGCGGTGGGCGTAGTCGAACACCAGGCGCGGCGTCTCGACGTCGCCGGTGCGCATGCCGACGGCGTGCGGCCGCGGGCCGACGAGGGACATCTCGCCGCGCAGCACGTTGAAGATCTGCGGCAACTCGTCGAGGCTGGTCTTGCGCAGGAATTTGCCGACCCGGGTCACCCGCGGGTCTCCGGCGACGACCTGCTCGACCGGGGCGCCGTCGTCGGGGCGCATCGTGCGGAACTTGAAGACGTCGAAGACGTCGTTGTTGAAGCCGTGGCGGGCTTGCCGGAAGAACACCGGGCCGCGGCTGTCGAGCCGCACGGCGAGCCCGATCAGGGCCATCGCCGGCAGCAGCGGAATCAAAATCAAGGAGCCGAGCACCAGGTCCTGGGCGCGCACGGCGGCGGCGCGGGCGTCGTGCCGGGTTTCGTCGGACAAGTGCGCCAGAGCCGGCGCCGGGCGCTTGACCCAGGCGCCGCGGGCGCCCGGGCGGTCGTCGCAGTCGAGCAGGATCGATACCGGGTTGGGCAACGGCCTCAGGCGCTCGAGCACGGCGCGGATGCGGGCCGGGTTGGCGGCCGGCAGGGCGACCACGATTCCGTCGAGCCGCGGCAAATCGGGCCACGCGAGAAGCGCGTCGAGGCCGCCCAGCACCGGGGCGCCGGCGACCGTTCCGGGACGCCGCGCCTCGCGGTCCTCGAACACCGCGACGACCCGCACGGCGCCTTCGCGTTCGGCGTTTTCGACGTATTTCAGGGCGTCCGCCGTCGCGCCGACGATCGCGATGCGGCGGGCGAGGCGGCCGTGGCGGGCCCAGCGCCGCACCGCCGCCCACACCGCGAGGTCGAGCGCCAGCAACGCGCCGCTGAGGCCGGCCAGCAGCGGCGCCAGGCGCGCCGGTCCGGCGGCGTCGCTGCCCGTCGCATGGGCCGCCGCGGCGGCGAGTCCCGCCGCCAGCATCGCCCCGGCGAACACGCGCGCCAGACGCTCGGGAACCGCCCGGCGCACCCGCACCCGGAAGACATCGAACAGGTTGAGGCTGATTGGAAACGCCGCCGCCGCGATGGCGATCGGCAACACGTCGGCGAGCGGAGCGGCGAGCGGGTCGCCGGCGGCGGCGCGTTGCAGCCAGGCCGCGGCGGCGGCGAGGCTGATCGCCCAAGCAAGGCCGGCGTGGACGAAACGAACCCCGGCCCGGCGCACGGGCGCGGCGAGGCGCGCGCCGGCGGCGGGCGCGGCCTGGGTGTCGGGGATCTGGCCGGCGTTGCGGTGGACCCGCGCGACGTCGGCGCTGGCGGCGTCGGCGATCGTCAAGAGGCGCTCCTTTCGGCCGAGGTTCGCCGAAAGGACCTGAAAACCCGTTAAGACGGCGGCGAAGGCCGGGGCCGGCGGCGGCCCGCCTTGTCACGGCCGCCAAGCGCCGCTAAGCCCGGCGGCGGAGACGTGGCCGAGTGGTCGAAGGCGCTCCCCTGCTAAGGGAGTATACCTCAAAAGGGTATCGTGGGTTCGAATCCCATCGTCTCCGCCAGATTCCAACTGCGGGAACAACCTCGGTTCCAGTACCCGAATGCGGCGACTTCAGCGGTCGTTCGACGCCGGAACGGGATCCGAATTTGGCCCGCGCCGGGTCGGAAATTCGCCGCCTAGCTCTTCCGGGCTTCCTTGAGCAAGAGCCCGCCGCCGAGGACGATCGCGATGACGCCGGCCCAGACCGGCACGTTGAAGGTACGGGTGTCTTTCACCGTCAGTTCCAACGGGCCGATCGTGGCCTCTTGCGTTGAGTTGGTGTAGTTGAAGCCGCCGTAGACGAGCGCCAAGACGCCCGCCGCGAGCAGCGCGATCGCCGCGATCTTGATTGACGACATGTCGGTAGTCCTTTGCGAAACAAGGTCCCGCGCGAAACGCCGGGACTGAAGGCTTATGCCGCTCTGCGCACGACCTTGATGAGCACCAGCAACAGCACCGCTCCGATCGTCGCGCCGACGATATCGCCGACGAGTCCGATCGGCGTGCCGATGCCGAGGGCCCTGAAAACCCAGCCGCCGACGACGGCGCCAAGGACGCCGATGACGGCGTTGCCGACCAGGCCGAAGCCGTAGCCCTTGACGATGATGCCGGCCAGCCACCCGGCGACCGCTCCGATCACCAGCCAAATAAGTACACTTTCCAAAGTCACTCGAGACCTCCTAGGCGTTGCCGAGCGAGGTCGTCGACATAGGGCGAACCCCGACCGCGGCAATCAAAAATCAATTTCGTATCGTGTCGACGTGGCGCCGCCCTCAAGCGCGTGCGCCGATCGCATGTCGGGACGTGATCACGTCATCGTCTCGCGATCGCGCCGCATTTGCGTCCCTGATCGGCTTGGGACGCTTGTGAACCAGATCAACATGTAGGCGATCGGCGGCTGCGGCGCTGTTCAAAACAGGGCGTCCGGCGCCTCGCCGCAGGTTGCGGAGTGCGCCATTTGCGAGACGTCTTCCGCCGATGAGACGCCCGTTCGCGGATCCGGCGAGGGCGCGCCGCCATACCCGCACCTCTCGGAACTGACGGAGATTGAGCGCCGGTCGCCTCTTTCGTCAGGCCGGCTCGACGCGCTCTCGAAACGTTTCGAGAAAGGGCACGGCAACATATTGAAAAGACATAACTAATGGTGATTTCGTGAAGGGAGTCGTGGTCGGCGTGCGGATCCAAGCTGTGTGTCGAACCGCCGCTCCGGGTGACGCCGTCACGCCGAATTCGCCTCGATCGACGCCGATGACGCGATGGCGGACCCCTAGCCGCCACCTTAGCGCGCATGAAAACATTTCACACGCGCAGAAC
Organism: Alphaproteobacteria bacterium; assembly: GCA_021776705.1. Lineage (GTDB taxonomy): Bacteria > Pseudomonadota > Alphaproteobacteria > Caulobacterales > Maricaulaceae > JAJFFL01. Next base: position 1,269 of record JAJFFL010000088.1, on the reverse strand, counting down.
GCCGCGGCGGCTCCGGAGTCGTGGCTGATCCGGATGCTGAACAATGTTGAGCGGCCAATTTATTGCAGGCTAAGCTTGAATGTGCCCAGGGGGACGGCGTCACGGGGAGCCCCGGCTTTGACGCGATCAAGAAAAAATCCGCGACGGGGCGGGTGGGTGAAAGATGTTGGTTCGACGATGCGCCAGCTTAACGGCCGGTTTGCTTGCGTGTTTGTCGCTTTCATTTGAAGGCGGCGCTCAGGACACGAACGAAATCCAAAGTTGCGCCGGAGGTCCTCGATCCGCCGCGCCGGGCGAAACGATTTTCGCCGGCGTCGGAACCGTCAAACGATTGAGCTGGCCGGCGGAAAACTCGCCAGTGTCCGACGACGCGTTGCGTGCCGCGGCGGCCCCCTGGGAGGGCGCGCCGCTCGATATCGCAACCATTCGTTGCGCCGGATTGGCGATGGAAGCGGCGTTTCGAAGCGCCGGATATCCCTACACCCGCGTGACCGCGCCGCCGCAACGGGTCGAAGACGGCCGAGTCGAGTTCCAGGTCGTCGAGGGCTGGGTGGAACGCGTCACGCCGGTCGGCGAAAGCGGGCCGGCGCGCCTTCAAGCTCATCGGCGTTTGCGGTCGTTGGAGAGCACGGACGATCCCGCGCCTTTGGCGGTCCGCGCCATCGAGCGCGCCTCCGCCTTGCTCGACGACGCGCCGGGCCTGCTTTCGCGTCTCGCGATCACGCGCGGGCAAGAAGACAGTCCGGGCGCGCTGCGCGTCATCGCCGAAGTCGCGCCGAAGCCGCGCGATCTGGTGTTCAACTTGAACAATTTCGGGGCCGACGAACTTGGGCGCACCGGCGCGTCAATGTTGTTTTCAACGCCGGGCCGAGCCCGGTTGGGCGACGAGTTCACGTTTTCGATCTACTCGACGCTCGACGTCAACGAGCAGCGTGCGGTGCGGGTCGGCTACCGGCGCGGACTCACCACAGGCGGTTTGACGGCCGACGCATCGGCGGCGTACGGCGAAGCCGAACCGGGAGGCCGGGTCCAGGTACTTGGCGCGGCCGCCGAAAGCTTCAGCTGGAGCTTCGGTTTGACGCAGCCGGTCTACGCCGATCGCCGCACGCGGGTGCGCGTCAAGGCGGGCGTCGACGGCGCCGACCAGTCCGGCGATCTCTTCGGCGGCGACGTCAAGCTGTCCGAAGATTCCACACGCAACATCTTCGCCGCCATCGAAGCCGAGACGTCGCCCGGATGCGAGCGTTTGACGCGGACGCCGGCCGGCGC
>JAJFFL010000087.1 GCA_021776705.1 Alphaproteobacteria bacterium | reverse complement strand
GCGTCGACCCCGAAGCCGGCGAGTTCGGCCTGCAGCTCGGCCCGCGTCAGCCCGGCGAGGTTTTTCGGCCCCGAGGCCAGCGCCGCGTCGGCGCGCGAAAGATTCAGCTCGACGTTCATGGCGCGGGAAATAGCACCTGGGGGGCGGTTTCGCCATCGGCGGGGCGATTCCTCGCCATTCTGAGCGCAGCGAAGAATCTCGGACTCCGGACTTCGCCGAGGCCGATCGCCCCGAGATTCTTCGCCTTCGGCTCAGAATGACGTGAGGCGCCCCGCCCCGCTTGCCGACCGGCGCCGATCATGCTGTCTCGGCCGGAAGCGCTTTCGCCAAGGGATTGAGCGTCATGAAGCTGATCGTCTATCCGCTGTCCAGCGACCCGCCGCCGATCCGGGCGGCGACCGCCCGGCGCGACTGGATGGACGCGACTCCGGACAGTTTCGCCTACCGCTGCCTGCCGTTGTCGATCGCCAACGCGCACGGCTGGGAGGTGTTGAACCCGGTCGCCTTCACCGCCGCCTGGAACGGCCAGGTCGACCCCAAGGCGGTGGAAATCCGCTACGACGACCCGGCCGCCGCGCCGACCATCCCGCACGTCAAGCCGCTCGCCCATTTCGGCTCCGGCACCCTGACGTTCGAGTTGCCGATGATGTTCAAGACGCCGCCGGGCTGGAACCTCATGGTCACCGCCCCGGTCAACTTGCCGAAGGACTCGATCGCGGCGCTCTCCGGCGTCATCGAGACCGACTGGTCGCCCTACACTTTCACGATGAATTGGATCTTCACCCGCCCCGGCTGCGACGTGCGGTTCGAAAAGGGCGAACCGGTCGCCCTGATCGTGCCGGTCAAGCGCGGCCAGCTCGAACGCTTCGAGCCCGAGGTCCGCTCGCTGCACGAAGACAAGGACCGGCTGGAGCAGAACGCGATCTGGCGCGACAGCCGCACGTCCTTCAACGACGGCTTGCAGACCCGGGCCGACTGGGCGGTGCAGGAGAAGTGGCAGAAGGCCTACTACCGCGGCCTGCGCCCGGACGGCGCGCCGGGAGCCAAAGATCACCAGATCAAACGCCGCCTGCAGGAATTCAAACCGGCCGGCGTCGCCGAACAAATGTACGAAGGCGAAGGCCTGGAGATGAAGCCGAAGGACAAGGGGTGAGGTCCGCCCTCAACACGCGCTGTCGACCGCCCTCAGCGCCGCGGTGACGCCCTTGAGGGAGAACTCGTAGGCGGTCGCGGTGCCGCGGTCGGACTGGGTCTCGACCCGCATCGTCGCGCCGCGCTTCATGTCTTGCACCAGCCGCGGCTCGTCGGCGTCGTTCTCGATGAAGGCGTCGGCGCCCTCGGTGAACATCTTGTAGCGGCTGGAGCCAACCTGGGCCCGCGTCGGCGCGCCGATTTTTAGGGCGTAGCCGGCCTGGAACATCGGCAGCTCCGCCGCCGCCCCGTCGGCCCAACTCGCGACCATGAACACGACGCGGCCGTGGTCGACGTTCTTGGGATTGGAATCGGCCGCGTCGGCGACCGCGTAGCAGACTTTCACGCCGTTCTTGCTCTTGGCGTAGACCGTCCAGTCTTCGTGGCGGGCGATCAGCGTGGCGTCCTGCGCCGACGCCGCGCCGCCGAAAAGGCCGCCGGCGGCGGCCGCCGCCGCCACGGCGATGGTTTTGATTCGTGCGATGGTCATGTTCCCCGACACGCCCCTCTCCGTCTCATGTTCGTCCGCCCCCAGGCGGCTTGAGACTTAGCGCGCCCCGGCGCGCGCGCAAAGCGTCCGTGTGCGTCGCCGCGCCGATCGCCGCCGCCGCGGCCCGGAATTCTCTTGCGCCGCGGCGCTTGATCGGCGACGCGAGAGGCGGGAAACCTGGGGCGAAACAGGGACACGCCAGTGAACGCGACCACCGCGACCGACGCCCCGGCGCTCGACCGGGAGGCCATGGCCGACCGGATCGACGCCGTCGGGCGCGACCGCGACAAGGCCGCGTTCGTCGCCGTGTTCGACTACTACGCCCCGCGGGTGAAGGCCTACTTGCTGCGGCTCGGAACCGACAACGGCGCGGCCGAGGAGCTCGCCCAGGAGGTGATGATCTCGGTCTGGCGCAAGGCCCACACCTACGATCGATCGCAGGCGTCGGTGTCGACGTGGATATTCCGCATCGCCCGCAACCGCCGCATCGACGCCTTCCGCCGCACCGCCAAGGACGACCTCGACCCGCACGAGCCGATGCTGCGTCCCGAGGCGCCGCCGGCCCCGGACGACGCGGCCGCGTCCACGGAGCGCGAAGCCGCCGTGCGCGCGGCGATGAAGGACCTGCCGGAGGACCAGTTGACGCTGCTGCGCCTGGCGTTCTTCGACGGCCTTTCGCACCGCGAGATCGCCGACAAGACCGGCGTCCCGCTCGGGACCGTCAAGTCGCGGCTGCGGCTGGCGTTTCAAAAGCTGCGCGGCAAGCTGGACGAGGACCTGTGACGGCGGAAACAAAATGTCGCCGCGGCGCGCTTGCCGCCGCCCGGCGGCGATCCATATCCCCGGCCGGCGCGTACAGCGTCAGGCGCGGGGTTTGAACAGGCGCGGACGGGAGCGGTCAGGTGGCGGATTGGGCTTTTGACGAGACGTTGGTCGGCGCGGCGCACGCCTCCGGCCGGCTGCCGGCGCCGCTGCGTCTGCTGATCGACACGCGCGCGGCGCTGGATCCGGCGACCTTCGACGCGGCGCGCGACGGCGACGTCGTCGCCGGCGCCTTGCTGGAGGCCGCCGAGCCGTCGCCCCTGTCGCCCGACGCCATGTCCGACGCCCTCGCCCGAATCGACGCGCTCGAGCCGGAGGCGGCGGCCCCGGCCGCGGTCGCGCGCGCCGCCGGCGGCGCGCTGCAGGAGCTTCTCGGCCTGCCCGAACCGGCCCGCTCCGCCGCTCTGGCGGCGATCGAGCGCGGCGGCTGGAAATTCGCCGGCCTCGGCATCAAGCGCCTCGATCTGGTCGCGGAAGGGGCGATGAAGGCGCAGCTGCTGCGCATCGAACCGGGGGCCGGCGCGCCGCTGCACAGCCACGCCGGCGACGACTATACGCAGGTGCTGCGCGGCGCCTTCAACGACGGGACCGCCGTCTTTCGCCGCGGCGACCTGTGCGTCGCCGACCCCGAGACCACCCACGTCACGTCCGCCGAGCGCGGCGACGTCTGCATCGCCCTCGCCGTCACCGACGCGCCGCTCGAGTTCAAGGGCCTGCTCGGCCTGGTGCAGAAAGCCTTCGGCCGTCCGAACTAGGCCCGGGGACTCAATCCGAGTCCGCGGGTTCGGGAACCGGAAGCAACGTAGCTGCCAACCTCGGCCCATCCGTAGTAGTGTGAAAACAGCACGATCCGCTTGAGGCGAAGCGATGACGAACGACGACGCGGCCCCCCGTGTCGGCACGCCCTGGCATCTCTGGGTGGTCGGCGGCCTGATGACGCTGTGGGCCAGCTTCGGCGTGTTTGACTTTGTTGCGACCCTCGTCCGCTTTGAGCCCTACTTGGCTATGGTGCCCCAAGAGTTGCTCGACTACGTCTACGGCTCGCCGGTTTGGATGTTCGTGTTCTGGGGAACGGCGAACGTCGGAGGCTTTGCCGGATCGATCCTGCTGCTGCTGCGCAACCGGCTCGCGGTTCCCATGTTGGCGATTTCGCTTGCGGCGGTTTTGGCCGCCTCAGTGGCGGGCCTCTTTCGCCCGGCCCCGGAAGGGTTCGAAAACCCTTGGCTGACATTCGTCGTGATCCTGATTGTGGCGGCGCTCGTCGCCTACGCGGTTTGGATGCGACGCCGCCGGGTGCTCCGCTGACATGTCGGACCCCGGATTCGGCGACGAGTTCGCGTCCGGCCGACCGAAGCGCTCTTAGCCGGTTGATTCGATCCAGGCCGGAACGCCCGTCGAATCGAGCGGAGGTTTACCCGTCGATGTACTTCTTCCCCCCTATTGCCGGGGGGGATAGTTGTGTGGCGGTGACGCCGGGCCGCTAGCGGCGGCTGCGTTTCGGCGTCACCCAGGTTCCGGCGTCGCCCAGCTCCTTGCCGCCCGGCATCAGCGGCCGTTCCGGCCAGCCGCCCATGGCGAGCGTGCGGTCGTAGAGGGTGATCGCGGCGGCGAGGCCGACGTTGACGCAGAACTTGGTCGGGATCTTCACCACGTGGGCGCACCGCGCCAGCATCTCGTCGCTGAGCGACCCTTTCTCGCGCCCCAGAACATAGGCCGCGGCGGCCGGGTGCTTGAACGTCGGCAGGTCGACGGCGCCGTCGACGAGTTCGACCCCGACCAGCGCGCAACCCATCGGCAGGACGAGGTCGTCGAGCGAATCCCAGTCGTAATACGGCACATGATCGTAGGCGCTGGAGGTGTCGGAACGCTGGACGTCGCGGACCCGGTGGTCGGCGCCGACGGTGAACACGAAGCTGGCCCCGAACGCGTGCGCCGTGCGCATCACCGCGCCGAGGTTGAGCGGTTTGGAGATTCCCTCGACGCCGACGCCGAAGTAGCCGCGCACCCTAGAACACCGCGGCGCGCGGCTCGCCGTCGTCGCCGATCCAGGCGCGCTTCATGCCGTCGGAGTTGAACGGCAGGGCGACCCGGCCGGCCGCGTCGACCGCGATCAGGCCGCCGTCGCCGCCTTGCGCCGACATGTCGTCGATCGCGCCCTGGGCCGCGTCGGCGAGGTCGACGCCGCCGTAGCGGATGCGCGCCGAGACGTCGGCGGCGACCGCGGCGCGGATGAAGTATTCGCCGAGACCGGTGCACGAAACCGCGACGCGTTCGTCGGCCCAGGTGCCGGCCCCGATCAGCGGCGTGTCCCCGACCCGGCCGGGCAGCGTGTTGGTCACCCCGCCGGTGGACGTCGCCGCGGCGAGACGGCCGTCGCGGTGGCGCGCGACCGCGCCGACGGTGCCGTGGCCGAGCGCGCCGGCCTCGGTCGGCGCCTTGACCGCCGGCGTATAATAGGTCGCCGGATCGTCGACGACGGTGAACTCCTGGCTGTGGGCGAACGCCTCGGCGCCGCGGCCGGCGAGCAGCACGTGCTGAGTCTTGTCCATCACCGCCCGGGCGACGTCGACCGGACTTTCAAACCCGCGCAGATTGGCCACCGCGCCGGCCCGCCGCGTCGCGCCGTCCATCACCGCCGCGTCGAGTTCGTATTCGCCGCTGGTGTTCGGCGCCGACCCCATGCCGGCCAGATACAGGCCGGAGAGCTCGAGGTCCTTGACCAGGGCGCAGACCACGTCGAGCGCCGAGGCGCCGTCCATCAGCATCAGCTTGCCGCGCCCGACGACGTCGCGCAGGTGATTCTCTTCGCGCGCATAATCATAGTCCGGCTTCGGCCCGGCGCCGCCGTGAATGGCGAGAGAGATGCCGTCGGTCATGGTGGGGGGACTCCGGGGCTGTTCCGCTGCCGGGACAGTTAGTGGCTCCGGGCCCGCCGCTCAAATGGATTCGATTCAGGACGCCGCCGGCGCATCGCTTAAGCCGCTGAATCTCAAGTCATTCCAAGAGCGGCGAAGAATCTCGGACTCCCGGGACCGGCAAGCTCCTCGAGATTCTTCGCCGCGCTCAGAATCACGGCCGGGGATCAGATGGCGGCCAGGGTGCGAGAAAGCCGCGGCGGCGGTAGGTCTCCAGCTTCTCCCATTCGCCGAGCACGCGGGCGCGCATGTCGGGATGACGCGGCCAATCTTCGAGCGGGCGGCCGAACCAATTCACCGCGTATAGCCTTTTGGCCGGACCGGGCCAGTGCTTTTCGAGCGTCATCAGATAGCGCACGCCGGTGCAGGCAAGGCCCATGGCGAGAATCGAATCGATCGAGTTCAGGCCGACCGCCGCGTCGAGCGGCGGCAGCGAAAATGCGACGTTCTCGCCGGTGTTCGCCGCCCGGCGCTCGCGCACGATGACGTCGTCCGGCACGCCTTGCGCGGCGATCTTGTCGGCGATGACGTCGGCTTCAGGTTGCGGGATTCCGCAGGTCGGGCCGCCGGTGACCAGGACGTGCTTGAAGACCCCGTCTCGCCAGAACGCGGCGGCGGCTTCGGCGTAGGCGTCCTCGCAGACGCGATTGCCGAACACGAACAGGAGGTCGGACGGCGCGATCTCGGTTTCGACGAACAGGTCGCGCTCGACGCGCCGGACGAGGTCGTCGGACGGAACTTGGGGGCGCCGGTTGCGGTCCATCCTCCGCCCCTACGCGCCCATTCGAGGCGGCGCGAATGACGTTTCACGACGGATCGTGACGCGACTCGCGGTCGAACGCTTGACCCTCGAAGGCGATGTCGCTTCCGACCAAGGCGACGGCGTCCAGCGAGTTCGCCGCGTAGCGCGCCGCGCTTGGATTGGGACACAGGAGGTCGAGCACCTCGGTCGGCCAGGCGCGCAGGAACGACGTCGCGGCGCCGGGCGCTTGCGCGAGGAAGTCGGCGAGCGGCGGATAGCCGAGCTTCATCAAGACATGGTCCGGCTCGCCGGGCTGCGGGATTTCGAATCTGAGGTCGTGCTTGAGTTCGCGCCGCGTTTGCTCGAACCAGGGCGTGGCGCGCGCGACGAATTCCACCGTCGGCGACCGCAAGATGTAGCGCACCGCAGTGAAACCCGCCCACCGGTGCGGCTGGCCGAAATTCATCGCCGGCGCGCCCAGCGCGTCCGGCGACGTCACGCCGCCGTCGATGACGCAAACGAGCCCGCTCACCTCAGAATCGGCACGCTGAATCCGCGACGCAGGCGCGCAGCGCCGCGCGCAGTTCGTCGTCGTAGACCGTTCCGTCGCCGTCGTAGCGGCCGGCGTCGCGCAGCTTCTGAAAGAGGTCGAGCGCGGCCCGCTGGACGACGGGATCGGCCGGCTCTTCGCCGCCGAGACGCTCGAAAAAGGCGTGATACGCGGCCATGGCCTCGTCGGCCAAGCCGGCGTGGTGGAAGGTCTTGGCGACGCCGAGCCGCGCCAGGTCGCGGAACTTTTGCGGCGCCTCGGGGTCGGCCAGCACCGCTTCGTAGTCGAGCGCCGCGTCGTCGCCGAGGCCGTCGGCCAACCGCACGTCGCCGCGCTCAAGAAGCACCCGCGGCCGCGGCTCGGCCGCGACGGCGGCGTCGTAGTCCGCGAGGGCGGCGGAGAGATCGCCCCGCCGCATCGCGATCGCCCCGCGTTGGCGATGTGTCTCCGACAGATTGTGAGAATCGTCGATTCCGAGCTCGAGCATGCGCGTCAGATCCGCGGTCGCCGCGTCAAGGTCGCCGAGGGACCGATGGGCTTCGGCCCGCAGCGCCAGCGCCGTGAGACTCTCGCGAATTCGGAGATACGCCGACAGGTCCTCGACGACGCCGCCGGAGTCGCCGCGAGCCCGCCGCAGCTCCGCGCGCGCGCCGAGCGCGGCGAGCCGTTGGTCCTCGGAAAGCGTGCCGGCGAGCGCCGCGCCGTAGTCGGCCTCGGCGCCCTCGGAGTCGCCGCGCTGCAGGCGCACGTCGGCGCGGGACGTGCGAAAGTTGCCCTGCTCCGCGTCGGGAACGCGGCCGATGAGGGCCGTCAGGTCGTCCTCGGCCGGACCCCATTCCCGCCGCGCCATGCGCGCCGCGGCGCGCAGCTGAAGCGCGATCGTGACGTCGCCCTCCTCGGTCAGTCCTTCGGCCAGCGCCTCGCCGACCAGGCGCGCGACCTCGGCCGCGTCGCCGCCGGCGTTGAAAAGGTCGAGCGCCGCCTGAAGTTCGTCGCGGCCGGCGCCGATCTGCTCGAGATAGCCGAGCGTCACGTCGCGCATCGACGACAAGGTGTCGCGGTCGACGTAGTCGGCGTTCAACGCCAGCGCCCGGTCGAGATCCGCGAGCGCGTCTTCAAAGCGGCCCTGGCGGGCGTAAAGATCCGCGCGCTGCGACAAGGCGACGGCGAGGTGGGCGTCGCCGCCGTCGATTCGCGCCGTGTAGGCGGCGATCGCCTCAGCGCAATTTTGCGCGCGTTCGGCGGCATCCCGCTCCTTGTCGACGCAAATCGCGTAGTTTTCGGCCGCGCCGTCCAGTTCCGGAGCGACGGCGGGACCGTCCTGCGAAAACGCGGGCGCGCCGGCGGCGGCGGACATCAAGGCGGCGGACATCAAGGCGGCGAACGGCGCGGGCGTCATCGGCGGTCTCCCTCGGGCGCGACTGTAGCAAGCCGACGCGGCGAGGGTGACCGTCGGATGCGGCGACCGCGTGGCGGCTTGGCGCCCCTGCCCGGGCCCGTTATCCCTGCGCCCCAAGGACGCGCGCCCGCGCGACGCCGTTGTTGGAGAAACATCCATGGACATCAAGGGACAAGCCGCCGTCGTGACCGGCGGCGCGTCGGGGCTGGGGGAAGCCACCTCGCGCGCGCTCGCCGCCGCCGGGGCCAAGGTGACGGTCTTCGACATGA
>JAJFFL010000086.1 GCA_021776705.1 Alphaproteobacteria bacterium | reverse complement strand
CCATACGGGTAGTAGGACACGAAGGTGTTGGAGTTGTTGGTCGGGTCGATCGCCGTCGCCGCGTCGACGAACGGCGCGCGCAGGCTCATGCCGGTAGGGCCCATGAAACCGCGGCCGGGGCTGTTGAGCACGTAGTTGAGCGAGCCGCCGAGTCCGCCGGCGTACTGGTCGAGCGACGACTCGCCGCCGCGCAACTGGGTCAGCGGGCCGTAGTAGGACGTGAAGCCCTCCGCGAACCACAAGCTCGGCGTCGGATTGGCCCGCGTGAAGTCGAACGGCTCCAGTTCCGCCGGCCGGATCCGCTCGACGTTCCAGGCGTGGAAGAACTCGTGCGACAAGGTGCCGATCTGGCCGAAGTCGGCATCCCGCAGCGACGCGCTGGAGGCGATGATCGTCGAATTGCGGTGCTCCATGCCGTCGCCCGAAACCCACGGCAGATAGTCGGCGATGAAGGTGTAGGTCCCGTGGTCGAAATCGGGCGCGTCGCCCCACACGGCGATCTGCGCGTCGACGACGTTTTTCGCCATCTCCGCGAAACGGTCGGCGTCGGCCTCCGAGCCGTCGTGGTGCAACGCCAGGCGGATCGTCCGCGTTTCGCCGCCGTCGTCGACGGTCCATTCGCGCAAGGTGAAATCGGAAAGTTCCGTCGGGCTGTCCATGAAGTACTGCAGGTCGGGCGCGGTGAACGTGTAGGGGTCGTCGGTCGGAGCCAGCTGGGTCGCCACTTTCCAGGACGGATCGGCGGGCTCGAACACGACCTCGATCGGGCGGGCGTCGTAGCCGCGCGCCCACATGAACGTCGGCGGCATATTGAGGTGGGCGTGGGTGAGATCGACGCCGGCGTAGGTGCCGCCGGCGCGGTCGGCGTAGAGCGTATAGGTCGCCGTCACCGTGCCGTCGTGTCCGGAGACGATCCAGGCGTACGGGTCGGTGCGCGTGACCGCCAGCGCCCGTCCCGCCCCGTCGACCGCGGAGACGTCGTAGACGTTCTTGGCGAACTCGTGGATGGCGTAGCGCCCCGGCGAGGACCGCGACATCCGCAGCTCCAACGGCCGCCGGCCGACGTCGCGGTAGGTGACCGAGATCCGCGCCTCGTGGTGGGCGGCGTTCGGAAACGCGACCCGGTATTCGACCGGCGCCCCGCCCGCGCCCGGCGCCGCTCCCGCGGTGGCGCACGCGGCGCACAAGGCGGCCGCGGATATGGTTGCGAATTTCATGGCTGTTCCCCGGGTTCCGTGAGTTGGTCCGACGCTAGCCCAGGCGAGGGCCGAGGGCCAAGGGGTTGCGGCGAACGGGGGGCCCGGGAGGACTTCAAGATCGTGAAGGCCGGATCAGCCCGCGGCGACCTCCAGGCCGCTGCGGCTGATGGCGCGAACCAGTGTTGACGTCTAGCGCGGCCGCCGCGACGACATGCGCAACAGGCAGTTGTTCATGCGCCGAGCTTCAGGCGATCATCGCGACATGTCGTTCGGGTCCGCCGGCGGAGCGAATGAAACGTCCGGCCCTGACATGTACAACTGAAACTCCAAAATCAAAGATCGGAAGCGCCCATCGGGCGTCCTGATTTCCGTCGGAACTCGTATCGGTCCGTAGTCGTCAAACGATCCGAGATCGGTCCAAGATTCAAGATTGTCGGAGCGCGCGAAGGACACCGGCGCGCCCCCTTCGTCAGTTCTAATTCTCAAAATGACGTCGCCGCCGTCCTGAATCTCGAGTTCGTCGCCGTCGCGCCGAATCGTCACCGCTGGGTCGCCAGAAGCCAGTCGATGAACGGAGCGAAAGAGGCCGGATCTCCACCGCACTTTTTCGGCCTCGAGGAAATCGGGTTCATAGGGATCGAGCACGCCTTCTTGAATCCACCAACCGTCACCGCCGTTGAGCCCGCGAAGCTGTCGCAAGTCTTGATTCATGACCCGCGTGACATTTCGGCGCTCGTCGAACAGGCCCCAGGTCTCGTGCGTGTACGGCAAGCGGGCGTAGTCGGAGATGTGAACGGTCTGCATCCGATAGCCGGTCGCGTTCGCCCAAGACGACACGTCGCCGAATTGCTCGACGAGTCGCCGCGCGGACTCGGAGATGTTCGGCGAGGCCTGCGGTGCTTCTTGCGCCGTCGCCGTGCACGCGGCCCCGGCGGTAAAGGCCGTCGCAATTGCGAGAACTGTACGCATGTTCGATTCCATTTGTAGGGTTTTCGACCCCGGCAACATTCAGTCGCCGTCGCTCAATCGCCAGCGCCGAGCGACGAACAATCGCCGAGGATCGACGATCGTCGACAACCCCAAGGAAGCATGCTCGACGCGACGCCGCCGCAGCGGTACGCGAATGAGGATTGGCGAGAACAAAATCGACGACATTGGGAACTGGCCTTTCCGCAGCATCTTGGCCGTCTCGACGTTGTCTCCTGCGAAGTTCGCGACGGTCACGACGCCGAACGGCGTGAAATTTCCGTCGACGACTGTCGCTGTCGCGGCCTCGAGCATCGGTGTCGAGAACAACACAAGGTCGAACGTCAAATGCGCGACCGGCTCGGCAAGCTGGGGTGGCCGCGACGAGCTCACCGGCCCTGCCGGCGCCGGTCATTTGGAAATTCAACCATCGTTGGCCGCCTCCAACGTTGCGGGAGCTGGTCCGGACGCGAACCCAAGCGAGGGCCAAAGGGTTGCGGCGAACGGGGGTCCCGGGAGGGTCCCCGCCTCGCCCGACCCATGCTATGGCTCGCCGGAGTCCCCGTAGCTCAGCAGGATAGAGCACGAGATTCCTAATCTCGGGGTCGCAGGTTCAAATCCTGCCGGGGACGCCAGCCGCCCCGCGGCGGTCTGGCGCGGCCCTACGTCAGGCCGAGGCGGCGCCGCATGTCCAGGTGGGCGCCGGCGATCAGGTCGGCCACGGCGGCGGCGTCGGGCGGAGCGCCGAAACGCAGCTTCACATGCCGCATGCGCTTGCCGGCTCCTTCGAGCAAGCCGCCGGGATCGGCGAGCGACGCGCCTTGGAAAAAGCCGACGGCGGCGTGAGCCGTGAACACGTTGACGTACGCGAACGCCGCCGCCTCCACACACGCGGTCGGCGCGCCGTCGTGGATCAATTCGCGAACCTCGGGGCCGCAGGCGCGCATGCGGTCGAACCATTCGCGCGCCATCGAGCCGAGCGGCTCGCTGGCGGCGGCGAACCAGGCGTCGACGGCGGGATCTCGCCGCACCGCGCTTGGGAACAGCATCAGATCGTGCATCCGCCGACGATGACAGCCCGTCCGGCCCGCGTCGAGCCGGCCGGCGTGGTCAGGGTCCGCCGGCGCTCGCCCGGTCCTTCGGCGAAAGGCGTCGGGACGACGCCGCGCGCGCGGAATCGGCGGACGAGTCGCCCCGCCCGCCGCCGTTCTCGTCACTTCACGAACCGCACCATCGGGATGTCATGCTCGGCGTCGTGAAAATGTTCCGCCAGCGTCCAACCGTGTTTGGCGTAGAAACGGTTGGCCTGCGTATTGTCGCGGAAACTTTCGAGCGACAGGCGCGGATGCGCGGCGAAAAGTTTTCGTTCCGCGTCCGCAAGCAACGCCGATCCGACGCCGCTGCGGTGGCGCTCGAGCGCCACCATCATCAGATCGACGGTCGCGTCCTTGACCGCGCAGGCGCCGACGACCTCGCCGCCGATTTCGGCGACGGTGACGAAGGCGTTGCGGTCGCGGTAGTAGGCCGGCACGGCCCCGCTGGCGACGTAGGCTTGAACCTTGTCCAAGCCGATCACGTCGCCATACTTGGCGAGGATGGTGCGGTGGGAAAGCGCCGCCAGCGGCTCGACGTCGTCGAGGGTCGCGGGACGCAAGTCGGTTTCAGGGATCTGTTTCAATGTCGTCATCCTGACAGGAGAAATGGAGCGCTCGCCCGGCGGGCGGCGCGTCGGTTTCCGTGTTCCGCCGCCTCTCGAGGGCGGCGCGCGTCAGGACTCAATCGGAAGGCGCATCAAATCTCCAGAACGGAGACGCGACGCTAAGCGGCGCGCGGCGCGCCGTCAAACCTGGAGGGCGAAGTCGAAGATTACTGACTCGTCACCGCGGGCGGCGCCGGCCCGGTCCAATTGATGCTCGCGACATTGGCCTGATTGTTGGCCCCGCCGGCGGCTTGATTGACCATGGTGATGGTGAACGCCCGGTTGTTGTTGTTGAACGAGTTTGTGATCGAGGCCGATCCCGAGCTTCCGATCGACGCGCCGCCATTTTCGTAGGCGCCGCCCGCCGGGAACGCCGGGCGCGACAGTTGCAGCAGGTCCGCCGACGCGAAGCCCGGGCCGTCGGTCGAAAAAGCGATCGCCAAGGCGTTGACCTGATTGCGGCCTTCTTCATCGTCGTCGTTGACCGAGATCACGGCGACGTTCGCC